>JABFXD010000925.1 GCA_013361925.1 Streptomyces sp.
GTGGGCGTCTTCCGCGAGGCGGCCGAGATGCCGACCGCGCAGACCCGGGTGCGGGTGGCCGCGGGTGCCGCCTGGGGGCGCCTCGCTGCCGAACTCGGCGACTGGGACACCGCGGTCGCGGGCCTGCGCCTGACCGTCGGGCTGCTCGGCCTGCGTGCCCCGAGGGAACTGGACAGGGAGGATCAGGAACGGGAGCTGGCCGAGCACACCGCACTCGCCTCGGACGCCGCGGCCTGCGCGATCCGCCTCGGTGACCTTCCGCAGGCGGTGACCCTGCTGGAGCAGGGGCGCGGCATCCTGCTCGGGCAGGCGCTGGACGCCCGCACCGACCTCACCGACCTGCGCCGCCGCGACGCCGCCCTGGCCGGCCGTTTCCGCGAGGTGTGCCACCGCCTGGACAGCCCGGTGCCAGGCCCGGGCCATGCCGACGCCGACGGCACCGCCGTTCAGGAACGCAGGGCCCTGGCCGCCGAGTTCGACGCGGTCCTCGGGTCGATCCGCGCACTGCCGGGTTTCGAGACCTTCCTCGGCCCGCCCTCCTTCAGCGAGTTGGTGCCGCCACCGGGCACCGGGCCCGCGGTCCTGGTCAACCTCAGCGAACTGGGATCCGACGCCCTGATCGTCCACGGCGACCACCCGTCCCGCGTCCCGCTCCCCCTCGCGACACCTGAAGCGGTCCGCGCCCAGGTCTCCGTCCTGTTCACCTCGCTGGAGGCCATCCAGGGCGAGGACACCCCCGACCGCGACGCCCGCACACGGCAGGAGGAGCGCATCCGGGGAGTACTCGACTGGCTGTGGCACGCGGTCACCGGGCCGGTCCTGCGCCACCTCGGCATACCCGCGACGCCCGATCCCGGCCGGCGCCCACGGGTGTGGTGGATCCCCACCGGCCTGCTGTCCTTCCTGCCGTTGCACGCCGCGCAGCGGCAGGACACGCACGGGAACCCGGGCGAGGCAGGTGCACTCGACCGTGTGGTGTCCTCCTACAGCCCCACCCTGCGCAGCCTGTCGTTCTCCCGTCGCCCGCAACCACCGGGACGCGACCGGCTGCTCATCGTCTCCGCGGCGGCCTCACCCGGGCACGCCGCCCTGCCCGCCACCCGCCGGGAGACCGCACGCCTCGATGCGCTGCCGGTGGCCAAGACACTGCTGACCCAGAACACCGCCACCCGCGACCGGGTCCTCACCGCGCTGGCGGATCACAGCTGGGCGCACTTCGCCTGTCACGCCACGACCGACACCGCCTACCCCTCACGCAGCGCCTTGGTCCTGCACGACCACGACAGCGCGCCGCTGCGGGTGTCGGACATCGTCACGGCCCGACCCACCGCTGCCAAGGTCGCCTATCTGTCGGCCTGTTCGACCGCGCAGGGCGCGGCGCTCCTCCCCGACGAGGGCATCCACATCACCTCGGCGTTCCATCTGGCGGGCTACCGGCACGTGGTCGGCACGCTGTGGCCCGTCGACGACCATCCGGCCGGCCGCATCACCCGCGACTTCTACCGCGGGGCCCGCACCGCCGAAGGGCTCTCCGCCGAGACGGCCGCACTCGCACTGCACTCAGCCGTACACGCCGCCCGGCGGCGCATGCCCGGACACCCCAGCGTCTGGGCGGCACACGTCCACGTCGGCGCCTGACCCACGGTGGCGCCCCGCATCTCATGCGGGAATCCACAACCAGGCATGCTGACGGAACTCCTTCACCTCGACCAGGCACCGTTGGAAGCGTCGCGCGTCCAGCCCCGGATATCCCTCGCCGACGACGTACGCGTACAACTGCTCGGAGACCAGTACGGCGAGGTCGATGTCGGGATGCTCGGTCAGGGCACCGCGCAGTACCGCGCTGTTCAGCAGTCGGCTGACGTCCACGATCGTGGACCCGGCGAAGCCGAGCGCGGCGATCCCGACCGGCCCGAAGGCCGTGGACATACGCAGCCGCATACGGTCGCGGTAGCGGTCGTTGTCGGCCACCAGACGTGTCTGCCAGGACAGGAGCAACTGCGGCAGCGCGCGGTGCAGTTCGGCGTCCGCCGGGAGGAAGACGTTCATTCCGTCCCCGGTGTCCTGGTGGTCGGTCTCCTCCATCCGATAGCCCATGTCGCCGAGTACCTCCCGCACCAGGGCGGCGAGCCGCTCCTGCACCCGCGCCTTGTCGGGGGAGGTACGGCTGCTGTAGCGCTCGATGTCCACGGCGAAGCCCATGCGCACGCTGATGCGATCCGGCCGGGGAGGCGGCTCCGGCCGCGGTGGCTCCACGACAGTGACGTCCTGCCGGGCGAGTCGGCCGAACTCTCGAGCCACCTCTCGCGTTGTCTCCAAGTACTCGGTGTCGTCGCCCAGTTGGCTGCCGAGCCACTTGGCGAGCCGCCGGTCGCCGGGGAACGGCTGCGCGAGCGCGTCGGTCATGTTCCCGACGGCTATCTCCACGGTGCGCCTCATCGCGCGTACGTCCTTCAGGACCGACGTCAGGTCGGCCTCGTCCCTCCGCAGCCGGGCCAGGGCGTTGACGTCGGTCGACTCCCGCTCCAGTGCGGCGCGCACGTGTGCGACGTGGCCGTCCACCCTGTCGATGAGGTCCTTGAGCTGCCCTCCGTCACCCCGAACCCGAGCCTGATAGCGGAGTTTCGCCGCGTGCATCAGATAACGGGCCAGTGGCGGCATCGCCGGATCACCCTGGCTGAACGTCCAGGCGCTCAGCTCGGCATCCCGCGCCGCGGGTGCGAGGACGACGACACGCCGTCCCGCCTGGTCCTCGTCCGGTGACACCTCCCACACGGCCATCGCGCCCTCGGTGCTCCAGCCGCGCTGCCACCAGTACGGGGCGTGGTCCCCGCCGGGCAGCACCGCACGCACCTCGTGCGCGATCACGTCGAGCGGCGGGACAGAGGGCCCGCCGACCTTCGCCTGGTACACGCGTACGACACCGAGCTGGGCGTCCATACCGCCCGCCGCCAGCTCGTCCCACCATCGGTCGAACTCGACCCAGCCGGGCGGGGACGCGGAACCAATACGCAGCCGGCGGGAGGGGGTGTCCAGCGGGGCGGCGAACACCATCGAAAGGTTCACGACGTCGTGTTCACGGCGCACCACGGCCTGGTAGTCCGCCGCACGGTCCTGGATCGCAGCCGCGGCTCGCCCCGGAGCGAGCGTGCCGGCGTCCAGCGGCAGGGCGGTGGCCAAGCCGGTGTCCGGAACCTCGTCGATCATGCCGAGGCCGTCCCGGCATCGGTCCCACACATCGCGGATCTGCCGGTAGGCGGACTTGGCGTGCGGACCGTCGGTCGGTGCGAACACGTGCACCACGAGTTCCTGGTCAGCGAGCGGGCGTTCCGGTTCCGTCACCGTCACCTCCCGGACCGTCCGTGGAGGCGTCGGCCCGCTCCTCCCGTCGTGGCCCCTCCTGTTGCCCGCCGAGCGCGTGCACCAGGTGGTTGGCCCGGTCGCGGGTCCGCTCCGGTACCGGGATCACCGACTGGGTGCCGATCCTGGTCACCCGCACCGGCCCGGTCAGTTCCAGTTCGGCGGTGGCCTCACGCAGTGCCTCACCGTCTTCCCGGGCGAGGGCGTCGGCGAGCGAGCCGACGATCGATTCGACCCGCTCCCAGCGCTGCGGCGCGAGGTGCCACTCGATCAGATCCTGCAGAACGTTGACGGCGTCGTCACGCGCCTCGTCGTCGATCGGAACCCCACCGGCCATGTACGCCCCTCTGTCCGCCGCCCGCGCAGATGCCGGCTCAATGTAGCGTCCGCGTGACGCTGTGTCCGCTCGGTCCCGACTCTCCCCGCGCGCCTTTGAGGTCGCCGCGTTCCAGGCGCGTAGTACGCCACGCTCACGGCGGCGAACATCCGCGGCGAAGTGTCCAGTTCCGGGGCTCCGGCCCTGAGTTGGGACAGGTCGTTCACCCGCACTCCCCCGTTCGCGAGGTCTCTCGCGCCGACGCCTCGCCTCGGTCACCCCGCCGTCTCAGCCGCGCTGAGAACCGCCGCCACCGCCAGGCCCAGCAGTGCGAAGAGCAGCAGGCCGATGCTGCGGGCGATCCAACTGAACTTGCGGCGGGCCACGAGAGCGTTGGCCCAGATCTGGTCCACGACGGCGGCCACCAACGCGTCCTCGTCCCGCAGCAACTCGGTCAGCCGATCGCTGTAGTCGGAGTGGCTCGCGGAATAGGCCCGGCCTATGTGGTCGTAGAAGAGCAGGCTGGTGGGCATGGTGCCGACCGTGAGCTGTTGTCTGGGCCACAGCACCAGCCCCGCGGTGATCCCTGCCGCTACGGTGCACGCAGCGGACACCGACGCCGCGGAGACGAACCAGACCGAGCGATCGCCACCTCCGGTGACCAGGCTGTACAGGACGCCGGCGATCACTCCGGCCGCCGCGAGAGTCGCGGCGGCCTTCGCCTCCGCGTGTTTGATCCAGTCCCGGATGGTGTCCAGGATCCGCCAGGCGTGGTCCGATCCCGTCTGCTGAGGGACGACGTCCGTCGCCGCTGTGGGCTCTCCTGCCATCGCTTGGCTTCCTTCCACACATCGGCCCCGAAGAGGTGGCCCGGAAGCCCGCCACGACGGCGGGGCAGACCCGGGCGCCACCAATCGTTTCCAACGAAGGAAGGATTCATACCTTTGGCGCACCTCCTCGCGCGCAGGAGCGTCCGGTTGACCGGGTCGCTCAGAGGTGGCCGTCCAAGAGGTTCCGTACCTCGGCGGTGGTCATGGACCCGGTGCCGTGCGCCGCTGCCTCGCCCTGCTTCAGGAGGACGCAGGACGGGGCCCCGGTGATGCCGTATCGCTCGGTCGCGGCCGGACAACGGGTGATGTCGGTGCGGACGACCGTCAGGCGGCCGGTGTGCTCGTCGGCGATGGCCCCCACGACGAGGTCCATCGCCTGGCAGGGCTCGATCGCCTTGGGCCACGTCCCGATGAAGTAGGCGAGGACCGGGACTGCGCTCATCCGGAGGATGAAGTCGAACTCCGCGTCCTCACGGGGTCGGTGAACCCGCTTCGCCATGCAAGCCCCTGGTCTCATGTTCGGTCATTCCACCCCCATCATCCCTTGCGGAACGAGCCGCGGTGCCACGGCCGCGGGCGGCGGACGTGCCTGTCAGCCGCGTCGGAGGCCGACCGCCAGCGTCAGTTCGAGGACCCGTTGCGGCGATGCGAGATCCGGGAACAGCTCCCGCAGCTGCGACATCCGGTACCGGACGGTCTGGGGATGGACGAACAGCGCCGCCGCCACCTCGTCCCGTCTGCCCTGGTGCAGCAGCCACTCCCGCAGCGTCTCCTCCAGGCGCCGGGCGGTCGCGGCGGGCAGGGTCCGCAGCGGTGCGAGGGCTCGGGTGCGCAGGTCCGCGTACGCGTCCACGTCGGCGCTCAGCACCAGCTCGGGCAGGTGGTCCTCGGTGTCGTGGATGTCGGAGGAGAGGGAGCGTGCGCGGGCGGCTCGTGCGTACGAGGCGGAGGCGCGCGTCCAGGGCCGGGGCGGGCCGACCACGGCGGCGCGGTCGGTCAGCTGCCGCAGGAGGTGGGATCGGTCGGCGTCGGGGACGAGCAGCACACCGGTGGCGTCCGGCAGGTCGTCGAGGACGAGGGTGCTCGGGTCGAGGGTGCGGTAGGCGGGCCGGGCCTGGCCGGCGGGCAGCAGGACCGCGGTCAGCGACAGGGGCGGCTGCCACCCGGCCCGCTGGGCGGAGACGAGCAGCACGTCCGGGCTCGCGCCGGCGAGGAGGTCGCGGGCCAGGTGCTCCAGGTGGCGCTCGTGGTCCCTGCCCCGGGCGGCCAGCTCGTCGGCGTGGCCCGCGGCGCTCGCGGCGGAGAGCTCGTCGATGTAGGCGAAGGTCAGCTCGGCGAACTTGGCGACCTCGGCGGCGGGCAGACCCGCGGGTACGGCACCTGCTGCGAGGCCTCGCCAGGCCACTCGGGCGCCGACGCGGTAGGCGCTGAGCAGGGCGTCCATCGAGCGGCCGTCGCGGACTTCGCCACGGCCCAGTTCGTAGGCCGCGTCACCGCCGTCGCCGGCGGTGGCGTTCCCGCTGGCGAGGTCCAGGTAGTGGCCCAGGGCGGTGCGGACCGCTCGGCGGATGGTGGCGCCCATGTGGCCCGACAGCGCGTTGGCGTAGGAGGGGACCTCGTCGATGATCGCCTGCACGACCTCGTCGGCGGTGGTCTTCAGCGCCGCCCGAAGCGCGGTGACCGTCGTCTCATCCAGGGCCAGCTCACTGGCCCTCCGACTTACTTGGCTCACGTTTTTATTCCCTGCGAACAATTCCACCGACCAGATTCACGTTCTTCGGTCAGGACTTTACGCCCTGAGACACAGCAAGCTGGAGCCATGACGAGTACTGCCCTCCGCAGCAGGGCATGGAAACTGCTGGAGATGGTCACGACGCCGCTGCTGCCGTCGGACTACCTCGACCTGGTCAGCCCGCTGCGTGCGGGCGCGGACCTGCGCGGGCGTATCGAGGCCGTACACCCCGAGACGGGTGACGCCGCGACCATCGTGATCAGACCGGGCCGCGGCTGGCGCGGCCACACGGCCGGTCAGTACGTGCGGGTCGGGGTCGACGTCGACGGGGTGCGCCTGTGGCGTGCGTACTCCCTCACCTCGCCGACGCAACGCCCGGACGGCCGCGTCACGATCACCGTGAAGGCGATCCCGGACGGCAAGGTCAGCAACCACCTGGTTCGCAAGGCGAAGCCGGGCACGCTGATCCACCTCGACCAGGCGACCGGTGACTTCGTGCTGCCGCGGGCCAAGCCCGCCAAGGTGCTCTATCTGACGGCCGGCAGCGGCATCACGCCCGTGATGGGCATGCTGCGCGACACCGAGTTCGACGACGTCGTCATGGTCCACTGCGCGCCCCAGCCGCACGACGTGATCTTCCGCAACGAGCTCCACGACCTGGTCGCGGACAAGAAGCTCCGGCTCACCGAGGTGCACACCGACACCGACGGCATGCTCGACATCGCCCGGCTCGACGAGCTCGTACCCGACTGGACCGAGCGCGAGACCTGGGCCTGTGGGCCCGCGGGCCTGCTCGACGCCGCCGAGAAGCACTGGAGCGAGCACGGCGTCCCCGAGCGCCTGCACATCGAACGCTTCCGCCCCAGCATCGTCGTCGCCGGCGACGGCGGCGAGGTCACGTTCAGCGCCACCGGCAAGAAGGTCGACGCGGACGGCGCCACGCCGTTGCTGGACGTCGGCGAAGAGGCCGGTGTGCTCATGCCCTCGGGGTGCCGCATGGGCATCTGCTTCGGCTGCATCACACCGCTCAAGGCGGGCGCCGTCCGCGACCTGCGCACCGGCGAGATCACCGAGGCCGAGCCGGGCGTCCTCATCCAGACCTGTGTGTCCGCCGCGGCGGGCCCCTGCGACATCGAACGGTAGGAACACCTTGACCGCTATCGACCCCACCGCCCACCTCACCGCGGAGCAGATCGAGGAACTGGGCCGCGAGCTGGACGCGATCCGCGACGAGGTGATCGCGAGCCGCGGCGAGAAAGACGCCGCCTACATCCGCAAGGTCATCTCGGCGCAGCGCAAGCTGGAGCTGGTCAGCAGGGGCGTACTGCTGTTCTCGATGTTCCCGCCCGCGTGGCTGATCGGCACCGCCGGTCTCTCGGTGGCGAAGATCATGGACAACATGGAGATCGGCCACAACGTCCTGCACGGCCAGTGGGACTGGATGCGCGACCCGAAGATCCACTCCACCACCTGGGAATGGGACCACGTCTCGCCGTCCGACCAGTGGAAGCACTCGCACAACGAGCTGCACCACACGTACACCAACGTGATCGGCAAGGACAACGACCTCGGCTACGGCATCATGCGCGTCGACGAGGACCAGAAGTGGCACCCGTTCCACCTCGGCCAGCCGCTGTGGAACTTCATCAACGCCTGCTTCTTCGAGTACGGCATCGCGGCGTACGACCTGGAACTCGGCAGGAACCTGAACAAGCGCCGCCGCAAGAACCCGGAGTTCCGCGCGCGGGCCAAGGCCGTGGGCCGCAAGATCCGCAAGCAGGTGCTCAAGGACTACGTGATCCACCCGCTGCTGTCGGGCCCGTCGTTCCTCCCCACGCTCGCCGCCACGTTCACCGCGAACCTGGTCCGCAACATCTGGTCCCACTCGGTGATCATGTGCGGGCACTTCCCCGAGGGCGTGCAGGTCTTCGAGCGCCGGTCGATCAAGGGCGAGACGCGCGGCCAGTGGTACCTGCGCCAGATGATGGGCTCGGCGAACATCAGCGGCAGCAAGGCCATGCACTTCATGACCGGCAACCTCTCGCACCAGATCGAGCACCACCTCTTCCCGGACCTGCCGAGCAACCGGTACGCCGAGGTCGCGGTGAAGGTGCGCGCGCTCTTCGAGAAGTACGAGCTGGAGTACGTGACCGGCCCGCTGCCCAAGCAGGTCTTCTCCGCCTGGCGCAAGGTCGTCCGGCTCTCGCTGCCGAACAAGACGCAAAAGACGAACAAGACCCACAAGACGAACGACAAGCCCATGGTCGAAACGCCGGTACGCGAGCAGGAGCTCGTCGGCGCCTGATGCCCGTGTCGGGGCGGATCGGCCGTAGCTGTTCAGATCCGGCCCGGCAGCAAGGACTGCCGGGCCGGATCTAGCCCTTGACCGGTGCGACCGACCTGGCGGCCTGCTCGATTTTCGCGCAGTAGGACGCGCGGGCTTCCTCGTCGATCCGCTGCTCGTACTCGGGGCGCACCCCGGTGCGGCCGTCGAGGCTCTCGCGCAGGATGTCGGCGTGCCCGGCATGCCGGATGGACTCGCCGAGGACATGGACCATGATGGCGAACAGGTTCGTGTTGGGGTACGGCTCCGACCACCACGGCACATGGCCGGGGGCGTCGAGGGGAAGCTCCTTGATCGTCGCGTCCGAGTGTTCCCACGTGCGGCGGTAGAACCCGATGATCTGGTCGCGTGTCTCGTCCTCGGCCGCCCACAGATCGGCTCCGTCGTAGTCCTGCCACCGGGGCAGCGGTTCCGGGGAAGGACGGTCGAAGACCTCGCCGAAGTATCTGGCCTCGACGGTGGCCACATGCTTGACCAGACCGAGGAGATTGGTCCCGGTCGCCGTCAGAGGTCGGCGGGCGTCGTATTCGGACAGACCGTCGAGTTTCCAGAGGAGCGCCTCGCGGTCCCGGCGCAGTCTGTTGTGCAGGTTGTCTTTCGCGAACTCATCGATCATGCGGCATGAGCCTGCCATGGGTTGCTCGTGGTCTCAAGATCGTATGAGGGACCGGTCAGGATCGGAGAAGCCTCGGAGTCCGTGCCTGTCCTAGCGTGATGGTCATGGCAACCAAGACTCCCACCGCGGCCGACATCTCCCTCACGTCCGTCACCCTGGAGGTGACCGACCTCGCCGCCGCCGACGCCTTCTACCGCGCGTTCGGCGTGGACGCATACGTACACCTCCGGGCGTCCGAGGCTCCCTCCACCGGGTTCCGCGGCTTCACGGTCGCGCTCACGGTCTCCCAGCCGGGCACCGTCGACGCCTTCGTCAGCGCCGCCGTGGACGCCGGCGCCACCGTGCTCAAGTCCCCCTCGAAGTCCTTCTGGGGCTACGCCGGCGTCGTCCAGGCGCCGGACGGCACGATCTGGAAGATCGCCACCTCGGCGAAGAAGGACACCGGCCCCGCGACCCGCACGGTCGACGAGGTGGTCCTCCTCCTCGGCGTCGAGGACGTGAAGGCCACCAAGCAGTGCTACATCGAGCAAGGCCTGACGGTGGCCAAGAGCTTCGGCGGCAAGTACGTCGAGTTCACCCCCGGTCGGCAGAGCCTCGTGAAGCTGGCGCTGTACAAGCGCGCGGCCCTGGCCAAGGACCTCGGCGTCGCGGCCGACGGCACCGGCTCGCATCGCGTCGTCCTCGGCGGCGCCACCGACGGCTTCACCGACTTGGACGGCTTCGTCTGGGAGGCCGCGCCGCCTGTCGCCAAGCCCTGAGCGGTGTCCGAGGGACGCGCCCGGCCTGACGCGATCGCCGAACGGCTGCCGTGGCTCGCTCCTGGCCTTCGGCGGCCCTCACCCTCACGCCCGACTGCACGGCATCGCCATCCGGAACTGGGACGGCTGCCGGCCACACTGCGCACCGCCGCGACCGACCGCGTCGACGCCGCCGAAGGACGGGTAGAGAACCTCCTGCCGCCCCCTCGTGTGCCGGTCATGCGGTCAGACGAAGCGAAGTCTCCGTTCTACCGCCCTCGTGAGGGGATGTGATCACAGTCTGACGGCCGGCCAGACGGTCACGGCCGCGGTGGCGATGAGTCCGATGTTGAGCGCGATCCGGCGGTCTCCATCGGTCAGGTGCACGGCGATCGCACCGGCCTGAAGGAGGACGAAGCCGATGGCCGCGGCCGGCGCCAGCGCGGGCGCGATCCCGGTCAGCGGTGGCAGGACCAGGCCGAGCGCGCCGAGTATCTCGACCGTCCCCAGCGCTCTGAGGGCGGGCAGGGGGATGCGGTCGACCCACGCCATCATCGGACGGAGCTGATCGCGGGTGCGGACCACCTTCAGCGTGCCCGCGTAGCAGTAGAAGAGGGCGAGCAGGCCCGCGACGAGCCAGTAGGCGATGTTCATCGTTTCCGTTCTCCGTGGAGGCGCTGTTCCGTCGGGTCGGGTTCAGGCGAGGCGGGCGGCGGGTTCGGTCGCGTAGCGGCTCATCGCGTCGATGGTGGCCTGTCGTGTCAGCGGCCGACCGTGGGCGAACGCCGTCTGCGGTGTGCCTGGCGGCACCATCACGAGCGTGCCTGCTGTGGCGTCGTGGTCATCGTTTCCGACGGTGAACCGCACGGTGCCCGACAGGACGTGGAAGCCCTCGTCGTGTTGGGCGTGCCTGTGCTGCGGCGGCCCCGGGGTGTGGGAGGGCGAGCACGGACTCGGCGATCGCGAGGCGGTGCCCGGTGTGGCTGCCGTCCTCCAGAACACGCATGCGTGTGGTGCCCAGAACGATCGTCTCGCCGTCGCCGGGGCCCACCACCGACAGGGCGGAACCGGCTTGCGGCTCACTGCTCTTCGCTTCTTCGGTCATGCTCACGAGTGCACCGCCGGGAGCCCGCCCGTGTCCAAGACCCGTCCCGCGGCGCCGATACCCCGTGGGTATCGTTGCAGCGTGGAGCTACGGACCTTGCGCTATTTCGTGGCGGTCGCCGAGGAACGCCACTTCGGCCGGGCCGCCACCCGACTGCACATGAGCCAGCCGCCGCTGAGCCGGGCGATCAAGCAGTTGGAGGCCGACGTCGGGGCCCTGCTCTTCGCCCGTTCGCCGACCGGCGTCACCCTCACCCAGGTGGGCACGGTGCTGCTCGACGAGGCGCGCGCCCTGCTCGACCATGCCGAGCGCGTTCGTGTACGCGTCAGCGCGGCGGCCGGCGCCGCGACCATCACCGTCGGCATCCTGGGCGACGGCACCGACCCGGGTGCGTCCAGGCTGGCCGCCGCCTACCGCCGAAAGCACCCCGGCGTCGACGTCGTCGTCCGCGACACCGATCTGACCGATCCGACGTGCGGACTGCGCGCCGGGCTGGTCGACGTCGCCCTGACCCGGGCGCCGTTCGACGAGACCGCCCTGACGGTGCGTGCACTGCGAACCGATCCGGTCGGCGTGGTCCTGCGCGCCGACGATCCGCTGGCTCGCCACGACCGGTTGCGGCTGGCCGAGCTGGACGACCGCCGCTGGTTCCAGTTCCCGCAAGGCACCGACCCCGCCTGGCAGGCGTACTGGAACGGCGGCAAGCCGCGCGAGGGGCCGATCGTGCGTGCCGTCCAGGAGTGCCTCCAGGCCGTGCTGTGGAACGGCACGGTCGGCCTGGCCCCGCTCGGGCACGACCTGCCCCCCGAGCTGGCCGTGGTACCGCTGATCGACATGGCCCCGAGCCGGGTGGTGGCGGCGCGGAACGAGGATGACACCAACCCGTTGATCCGGTCCTTCGTCGACATCGCGACAGCCGCGTACCGCGACTGAGCTCGGGCACACTGCCTGCGCACCCTCACGTTCCTCTCACCACTCCCCACCCGCCCATCCGGCAAGGAGCCCTCCCGGTGGCCCACATGACGCCCGACAAATGGAACACGTACTACGCCGACGGCGGCGCGTTCCGTTCGCTCGGTGACGCGGAACGACGTCTGCTCGCCCAGCACGCCCCCGCACCGGACGGCGCCCTCGCCCTGGATGTCGGCTGCGGGCTCGGGGAGTTGGCCCGCCATCTGGCCGCCGCCGGATACACCGTCGACGCCGTGGACCACTCCGACACCGCCCTCGCCCGCGCCCGCGCCGACACCGCCCCTGGCACACCCGTCACCTACCTGCTGCACGACATCGAACACGACGACACCGACGAACTGCCCCACCCCGCGTACGACCTGATCACCTCCCGTCTGAGCTGGGCGTTCATCCATGACCGCACCCGCGTGCTGAACCGGCTGCGCGAACGCCTGCGCCCCGGCGGCACCCTGTGCGTCATCACGCCCGTCCCCTCCGCCGGCCCGGACGACAAGCGCGGCATCGCCCTGGACGAGGAGGAGATCGGTCTGCTGTCCGCGGGCTGGGAGGTCGCCGACCGCCACGACGCCGACGGCCTGGCGTTCCTCGTGCTGCGCGAGCCGATCACCCAGCCGGTCCGGTGCGCCGCCAAGGGGCGGCCGTCCCCGCATGCCCTGACCGGGGCCGGCGTCGTCGTCACCGACTCGCGGGGGCGGATCCTGCTCGGCTGGTCGGCCCGTCGCGAGGTGTGGGAGCTTCCCGGGGGCAAGAACGACGCCGATGAGGACTTCGTCGCCGCGGCCGTGCGGGAGCTGGAGGAGGAGACCGGGCTGGTCGCCGACCTGGAGGACGCGCGGCTGCTGGCCCTGCTGATGGACTCCGTCCATGGCATCCCCCGGCTGACGGCCGCCGTCCGCGTCCCCGCCTTCAGCGGCGAACCGGCCGTGCGCGAACCGGACTTGATCCGGCGGTGGGAGTGGATGGAGCCCGCCGACCTGCCCCACCTGCCCCAGCCGCTGTTCACACCGAGCGCGCACGTCATCAACACCGTCTGGCCCGGCCTGCTGCCCGACCTGCCGCCCGTCCACCGCTATCCGGTCACCACCGCCGCAGCCGCGGCGCCCACCGAACAGACCGCTGGGGCCGACAAGTCGCGGCGCCCGTAGAGCGAGCTGCGACACCCTGATCGAGATCGCCCTCTTGGATACTGGTGACCCATGGATGAGGTCGAAGTCGTCGTCGCCCATTCCGAGCGCGCGACGCTGCGCGTCGGCGACGTGTTCCTGAAGGTGGACGCCGATCAGGCGCGCATCGACGTCGAGGTCCAGGCGATGTCCCTCGCACCGGTCCCGACCCCGAAGATCCTTTGGCGCAAACCGCCCGCACTCGCGACCGCCGCACTCCCGGGAACGACGCTCGGACGCCTCGGCGGGCCGGCGACCGGGTCGCCCGAGGCCTGGGCCGCGGCGGGCGCCGCCCTCCGCGCGCTGCACGACGCGCCACTGCCGCCCTGGCAGGGCCGGGCCGGGCGGAGTATCGACGAGTTGACGAAGGAACTCGACGCCGAGTGCGAGTTGCTCGTTGCGAACGGCGTCCTGCCGACCGACCTGGTCACCCGCAACCGCCAGGTCGCCGAGGCCGCGCTGCGGCCATGGACTCCGGCGTTCACGCACGGCGACCTGCAGATCGCGCACATCTTCGTCGACGGCGACGAGGTCACCGGCATCATCGACTGGTCCGAGGCGGGCCAGGGCGATGCCCTGTACGACCTCGCGACCTTCATCCTCGGACACGAGGAGCACCTCGACGACGTCATCGCCGGCTACGGCACCGACATCGACCTCGACGTGATCCACGCCTGGTCGTCGCTGCGAAGCCTGCTGGCGGTCCGCCCGCTGATCGAGCAGGGCTTCGACCCCTTCGCGCCGGGCTGTGAGGTCGACGTGCTGAGATCCCGGATGTGAGGCCGCGTGGGGCAGACGTCACCGGGTGCCGTCGGCGGCACCGAGGGCGGCCATCGGTTGCACGGACCGCCCTACACGGCACGTCAGCCCGGCTTGACCGCCAGCGTCGCGAAATAGCTCGACAGGTATGCGGCGGATGCGTCGGAGTGGTGTGGTGCTTCCGCGAAGCCGGTGAGGACGAACCCCGCCGCGAGTTGCCCGCCGATCTGGTCGGTGAGGGTGTGGCTGTATTCAAGGGCGGCGTCCGCGCCGAACTTCGTGGCGCGTTCCTCGGCGGAGTAGTGCGTGACATCGCTGTAGGGCAGTTTGTGTACGACGATCAGCTCGCCGCGCTCGTCGAGCGCCTCGTGGTCGAACAAGTACGTATCCGGGTTGAGGAAGCCCGCGAGCAGGGTTCCGCCCGGTCGCAGCACACGGAAGCACTCGCGCCACACCGGCGCCAAGTCCGGTGCGAACAGGTTCGAGACCGGATGGAACACGACGTCGAATGCCGCATCGCCGAAGGCACTGAGGTCGCGCATGTCGCCCAGGACGGTGCGCAGCTCAAGCCCGTCGCGTGCCGCCACCATCTCGTCCTGGCCGAGCTGGCGGGGCGAGTTGTCGAACACGGTGACCCGCGCCCCCGCTGCGGCGAGGATCGGACCCTGCTGGCCACCGCCGGAGGCCAGGCAGAGCACGTCCTTGCCGGTCAGGTCCGTCGGCAGCCAGGTGCGGTCGACCGGCTCACGCCCGACGAGGACGATCGACCAGTCGCCCCCGCGGGCACGCTCGACATCCTCGGCACTCACCGGCCTCGACCACTCATTGCCCTCTTGGACGTACTTGTCCCAGGCCACCCGATTGTGGGCAACGGGGTCGACACCCATGTCCTGCACGTTCAACTCTCCCTGCTACGGCCAAGCGGGTACCCGCGGCACCGACACTCCAGTACCGCCAGCCAACACGATCGCAGGGCGCGCGCTCAACGAGGTTTCCATCCTGTGGGCCCGATGACTGCCTCCGCGCGCGTGTCGGATTGCCCGACTCCGGTAAAGCGAACAACGTCAGGAGCAACAACCGGCAAAAGGACATATCCGAGCAGGAAGCAGGTTGACGCATGCCCGGCAGTGAGAGCGAGAACCCGGCAATCCCCTCCCCCACCCCCACGGCGACCCGGCCGCGGACGAACCGGGACTGGTGGCCCGAGCAACTGGACCTTCAGGTTCTCCATCAGCATTCGTCGCGTTCGAATCCGATGGACAAAGGCTTCGACTACGCCAAGGAGTTCGCGACCCTCGACGTGGAGGCGCTCAAGCGTGACGTCTTCGAGGTGATGACCACCTCGCAGGACTGGTGGCCGGCCGACTACGGTCACTACGGCCCGCTCTTCATCCGGATGAGCTGGCACTCCGCGGGAACGTACCGGACGGCCGACGGCCGGGGCGGCGGCGGTGCCGGCGCGCAGCGCTTCGCTCCGCTGAACAGCTGGCCGGACAACGCGAGCCTGGACAAGGCGCGTCGTCTGCTGTGGCCGGTCAAGCAGAAGTACGGGCAGAAGATCTCCTGGGCGGACCTGCTGGTCTTCGCCGGGAACTGCGCCATGGAGTCGATGGGGTTCAAGACCTTCGGCTTCGGCTTCGGGCGGGAGGACCAGTGGGAGCCGGAGGAGATCTTCTGGGGACCCGAGGACACCTGGCTCGGGGACGAGCGCTACAGCGGGGACCGGGAACTGGGCGGCCCGTTCGGCGCCGTACAGATGGGCCTGATCTACGTCAACCCGGAAGGCCCCAACGGCACCCCGGATCCGCTGGCCGCGGCCCGCGACATCCGTGAGACGTTCGGGCGGATGGCGATGAACGACGAGGAGACGGTGGCGCTCATCGCCGGCGGCCACACGTTCGGCAAGTGTCACGGGGCGGTCGACCCCAGCTACGTCGGCCCCGAGCCCGAGGGCGCTCCCATCGAGCAGCAGGGTCTGGGCTGGCGGAACACCCATGGCAGCGGAGTCGGCGGCGACGCGCTGACCAGCGGGCTCGAAGGGGCGTGGACGCACGAGCCGACGAAATGGGACAACGGATTCCTCGACAACCTCTTCGGCTACGACTGGGAGCTCACCACGAGCCCGGCCGGTGCCCACCAGTGGACGCCCACCGACCCCTCCGCCCGGGACAAGGTGCCCGACGCCCATGATCCGTCCAAGCGGCACGCCCCGATCATGCTGACGACGGACCTCTCGCTGAAGCTGGACCCGGTCTACGGCCCGATCGCCCGGCGCTTCCACGAGAACCCCGACCAGTTCGCGCTGGCGTTCGCCAAGGCGTGGTTCAAACTCCTGCACCGCGACATGGGTCCCCGCTCGCGCTACCTCGGCCCGTGGATTCCCGAGCCGCAGCTGTGGCAGGACCCGGTTCCCCCGGTCGACCACGACCTGATCACCGACACCGACATCGCCGCCCTCAAGGCGACCATCCTCGCCTCCGGCCGGTCCGTCTCCCAGCTCGTCACCACCGCCTGGGCCGCGGCCGCCAGCTTCCGCGGCACCGACAAGCGCGGCGGCGCCAACGGGGCCCGCATCCGGCTCGCGCCGCAGAAGGACTGGGAGGTCAACGCCCTCCCCGAAGTCACCGAGACGGTACGCGCACTCGAGCAGGTCCAGCAGGACTTCAACGGCGCACAGACCGGCCGGACGAGGGTCTCGCTCGCCGACCTGATCGTCCTGGGCGGCTGCGCGGCCATTGAGAAGTCGGCGGCCGACGCCGGGCACGAACTGACCGTTCCCTTCACACCGGGGCGCACGGACGCCACGCAGGATCAGACCGACGTGGAGTCGTTCGCCGTCCTCGAACCCAAGGCGGACGCGTTCCGCAACTACCTCAAGGCGGGCGAGAAGCTCTCCCCTGAGACGCTCCTGCTCGACCGAGCGAACATGCTCAACCTCACCGCCCCCGAGATGACCGCCCTGATCGGTGGCATGCGCGCCCTCGGCACCGCCTACAAGGGCTCCGCACACGGCACTCTCACCAACCGGCCCCAGACCCTGACCAACGATTTCTTCGTCAACCTCCTCGACATGCGCACCCAATGGTCCACCTCGGCCACGGACGAGAACGTGTACGAAGGCCGGGACCGCGACACCGGAGAGGTGAAGTGGACCGCGACCGCCGTCGACCTGGTCTTCGGTTCGCACTCCCAACTCCGCGCTCTCAGCGAGGTCTACGCCTCCCATGACGCCGACGCGAAGTTCGTACGGGACTTCGTCGCCGCCTGGGACAAGGTGATGAACCTCGACCGGTACGACGTCCGCGCCTGAGCCGGACCCGGGGCCCCAGGTCAGGAGCTCCCTGAGCTCTTGACCTGGGGGTCGAAGACGTTCCCTCTCAAGACGTCGCGCTTCCAGCCGTGCTGGGCGCGTGCTTCCTCTCTCGGGCCGGCGCTTCTCACACCGCCGCCGGCGCGTGACCGGTGTGTCCGTGAATGGGGCCGGTGCGCTGGGACAGGGGCAGGCCGGTGCCCCGGTTCCGGTCGGCGATGATCTCCGCGGCGATGGACATCGCCGTCTCCTCCGGTGTGCGTGCGCCGAGGTCCAGGCCGATCGGGGAGCGCAGTCGGGCCAACTGGGGCTGGGTGAGGCCGACTTCACGCAGGCGCCGCAACCGGTCGTCATGGGTGCGACGGGATCCCATCGCGCCGACGTATCCGACGGGCAGGTCGAGGGCGAGCCGGAGCAGGGGGATGTCGAATTTGGCGTCGTGGGTGAGGACGCAGATCGCGGTACGGGCGTCCACGGCCGTCTGCGCCAGGTACCGGTGCGGCCAGTCGACCACCACCTCGTCCGCGTACGGGAAACGGGCCGGGGTGGCGAAGACGGGGCGGGCGTCGCACACCGTGACGTGGTAGCCCAGGAAGCCGCCCGCGCGGCTGAGCGCCGCGGCGAAGTCGACGGCACCGAAGATGAGCATGCGGGGCGGGGACGCGTGGACATGGACGAGGACGGACAGCTTCTCGGGGCAGGTGTCCGCGTTGACGCCGACCTCTACGCGTGCGGTGCGTCCGGCCCGTAGCAGGGCAGCGGCCTGTGCCGTCACCTCCCGGTCCAACTCGCCGTTGTCCAGGGTCGCGTGGGCCGCGTCACCGGTGACGCACACCGTACGGCCGAGGAGTTCCTCGGGTCCGTCGACCACCTGCGCCACGGCAGTGGGCCGACCGGACACGACCTCCGCGAGGGCGGCGGCAAGGTGGGGCTGCGCTGCCGGGTCGACGCGCTGGACCAGGACGTCGAGTTCGCCACCGCAGGTCAGTCCGACGGCGAAGGCGTCGTCGTCGGCGTACCCGAACCAGGCCCGCTGAGGCTCGCCCCCGTCCTTGAGCACCTGCCGGCACAGCTCGTGGACGGCGCCCTCGACGCAGCCGCCGGAGATGCTGCCGACGGTGTTGCCGTCCGCGTCCACCGCCACCGACGTACCGACCGGCAGGGGTGCGCTGCCGGTGACGTCGACGACGGTGGCCAGGGCGAACGGGCGTGCCTCACGGCACCAGCTGTGCAGGGTGTCCGCGATGTTGAACATGGGCCTGTCTCCGTGGGTGTGGGGAAGGGCCGCCGCCGCGCTCCACGGGGGCGCGAACACGACGGCGGCCCTGGAAGGTCCGGCAGCCGGACGGGGGACCGTCCCCCACTGCCTTAAAGGCGTGGGGGGACCCCCAGCCGGACGGGCAAGGGGGTGTCCTGGACACCGGGCTTCTCCTCCGTGGCCCAGGACACCCGGGCTCAGATCAACGCCTCGGCGGTGATGGGCAGTTCGCGGATGCGACGGCCGGTGGCGTTGTAGACGGCGTTGGCGATGGCGGCCGCCACACCCACCTGGACGATCTCCCCGATCCCCTTGACGCCGAGCGGGTCGGCATCGGGGTCCTCGCCCTCCAGGTAGATCGCCTTGAGGTCGCGGATGTCGGCGTTCACCGGGACGAGGTAGTCGGCGAGGCTCGCGTTGACGATCCGGCCGTCACGGTGGTCGGTGACCGTGTGCTCAAGGAGGGCCTGGCCGATGCCGCCCACCATGCCGCCCAGCGCCTGGCTGTCCGCCAGCTTGGGGCTGACGACGCGGCCGACGTCGTACACGCCGAGCATCCGCCGCACCCGGACCAGGCCGAGCGTGGCGTCCACGCCGACCTCGGTGAAGACCGCGCCGTAGGAGAAGTAGGAGTGGCGCGCGGGTTCCGGTGCTCCGGCGTAGGCGCCGTCGGCTTCGAGGTGGGTGAGCTTGTTGCGGGTCAGCAGCCGCTGGTAGGTCTCGCCACGGGTGGGGTTGTCCTGGACGTGCAGCCGGCCGTTGCGGACGACGACGTCCTCGGCCTTGACGCCGTACAGCGGCGACTCCTCGTCCTCGACGGCCAGCTTGATCGCCTGGCCGCGGACCTTGTTGCATCCGTCGAGAACGGCGGAGCCGACGACCGTCATGGTCATCGAGCCGCCGTGCGGCGGGGTGGGCGGGTAGAGGGAGTCGCCGAGCCGGAAGGTCACGTTGCGCATGGTCAGCCCGAGGGCGTCCGCGGCGACCTGAGTCTGCGAGGTGTAGGTGCCCGGCCCCATGTCGATGGTGGCGGCCTCGGCCACCGCGGTGCCGTCGGCGTCCAGGCGGACCCGGGCCTGCGCGGGGAAACGCCCGGGGTCGTACACGGCCGCGGCCATGCCCAGACCGATCAGCCAGTCGCCGTCGCGCGTCGAGCGGGGCTTGGGGTTGCGCCGGTCCCAGCCGAACTCCCGGGCTCCCACGCTGTAGCACTCGCGCAGCTTGCGGGAGGACCAGGGCAGGCCGTTCGACTCGTCCTCGGGCGGCTCGTTGCGCAGCCGCAGCTCGATCGGGTCGACGCCGATCCGGTTCGCGAGTTCGTCCATGGCCGACTCGATGACGAAGGACGCGTTGGCGAAGCCGGGACCCCGCATGTACAGCGGGGTGTTCACGTCCAGCGGTACCTTGCGGTACTCCTGGCTGACGTTGGGCGTGCTGTAGAACATCTGGCCGGCGCGCATGATGGCCTCGTCGAACTTCTCGTACGAGGAGGTCTCCGCGTCCATCTCGTGCACCATGGCGGTGAGTCGGCCCCGCCGGTCGCTGCCGAGGCGCAGGCGGTAGTCGTAGGAGGGCCGGAAGCCGGTGCCGAAGTACATCTGCCGGCGGGACAGG
>JABFXD010000432.1 GCA_013361925.1 Streptomyces sp.
CGGCCATGGCTTCGCCCTCGGCCGCCGAGTCCGCGACCTGCTCGGCGAGGAGGCGGCCACCGCGGTCGTCCTCGGCTACGCGGAGACGGCGACCGGGCTCGGCCACTCCGTCGCCGACGGCCTCGGCACGGCCCCCTACCTCCACTCCACCCGCCGCCCGGTGGCGGGCGTCGCCCAGGCAGGCGGCTTCGAGGAGTCCCACTCCCACGCGACCTCGCATCTGCTCCTCCCGGAGGATGCCGGACTGCTGGCCGGCGACGGCCCCCTCGTCCTGGTCGACGACGAGTTCTCGACGGGCAACACGGTCCTGAACACGATCAGGGACCTGCACGAGCGGTACCCGCGGGGCCGGTACGTCGTGGTCGCGCTGGTCGACATGCGCTCGGAGGCGGACGCGGGCCGACTGGACGAGTTCGCGCGCGAGATAGACGCGAGGGTGGACCTGGTGGCGGCGGCTTCGGGAAACGTACGGCTGCCGGAGGGGGTACTGGAGAAGGGGCAAGAACTTGTAGCGCAGTTCGAGATCGCCCACCCAGGGGCGCGGAGAACTGCGCGACCAGCCCCCACACAGCCGCACCCGACACACCACCGCGTAGACCTCCACTGGCCCCCCGCCCTCCCCGACGGCGGACGCCACGGCTTCACCCCGTCCCACCGGGCCCGCCTCGAATCCGCCCTCCCCGAGATGACCGCCCGCCTCGCGGAGGCCATCCCGGCCGACGCCCGCCGCATACACATCCTCGGCTTCGAAGAGCTGATGTACGCCCCCCTGCGCCTCGCCCGCGAACTGGAGCAGGTCGCGCAAGGCGCCGAGGTCACCTACTCCACCACCACCCGCTCACCCGTCCTCGCCGTCGACGACCCTGGCTACGCGATACGCAGCCGCATCGTCTTCCCGGCCCACGACACCCCCGCCGACGGCCCCGGCGACCGCTACGCGTACAACATCGCCGGCGCCGGTTTCGACGTGGTCGTCGCCGTGGTCGACTCCACCGCCGACACCCCCGAACTGCACGCCGCCGACGGCCTGTTGGCGCAGCTGGCCGAAACCGCCCCGCACATACTGCTCGCGGTCGTCCCGTCGTACGTCCCCGAAAGGCCCCCCATGCTCCCCGAGCCCCTCCGCGGCCCAGCCTTCTCCTCGTACGCCCCCGACGAGGTCGGCTGGCTGCTCCAGGACCTCTCGGACGTGACGCTGGAGGCGCCGACCGAGGAGCGCGAGGAGGCCATCCAGAGCGGCGGCGCGCACTACGCGGAGTCGCTGCCGGTGGAGTACCAGCCCAGCGAGCAGTACCAGCAGTTGTTCCACACGGCCCTGGACGCGTCCGCCGCCCGCCTCGCGCAGGCCGTGGGCGCCGTGACCGAGATCGTCCTCGAAGAGCGCTCACCCCGGCCCGTCCTCGTCTCGCTCGCCCGCGCCGGCACCCCCGTCGGCGTACTGATGCGCCGCTGGGCCCAGTTCCGGCACGGCCTCGACCTTCCCCACTACGCCGTCTCGATCGTCCGCGGCCGCGGCATCGACGCCAACGCGCTGCGCTGGCTCGCCGCCCACCACGACCCCGCCGACGTCGTCTTCGTCGACGGCTGGACCGGCAAGGGCGCCATCACCCGCGAACTGGCCGAGGCCGTCAAGGAGTTCGAGGCAGCGGGCGGCGCCACCGGCTTCGACCCGGAGATCGCCGTCCTCGCCGACCCGGGCTCGTGCGTGAAGACGTACGGCACCCGCGAGGACTTCCTCATCCCCTCCGCCTGCCTCAACTCCACCGTCTCCGGCCTGATCTCCCGCACCGTCCTGCGCGCCGACCTCGTCGGTCCGAACGACTTCCACGGCGCGAAGTTCTACCGCGAACTCGCCGGCGCGGACGTGTCGGTGGACTTCCTGGACGCCGTCTCCGCCACCTTCCCCGAGGTCGCCGACACGGTGCACCAGCAGGTCAAGGAGCTGCTCTCCGGCGACCGCGAGCCCACCTGGGAGGGCTGGGCGGCCGTCGAACGCATCAGCGAGGAGTACGGCATCCACGACGTGAACCTCGTCAAGCCCGGCGTCGGCGAGACCACCCGGGTACTGCTGCGCCGCGTGCCCTGGAAGATCCTCGCGAAGGCCGGCGCGGGCGCCGACCTGGACCACGTACGGCTGTTGGCCGAGCAGAGAGGCGTACCGGTGGAAGAGGTCGCCGAACTCCCCTACACCTGCGTGGGGTTGATCCACCCCAAGTACACGCGGGGCGCGACCGGCGCCGACGGCAAGGCGGTGGCGGTCTGATGCCGGTGCTGGTGGCGAGCGACCTCGACCGTACCCTCATCTACTCCTCGGCGGCCCTCGCGCTGACCATGCCGGACCCGCGGGCCCCACGGCTGCTCTGCGTCGAGGTCCACGAGAGCAGACCCCTGTCCTACATGACCGAGACGGCCGCAGGACTGCTGGCCGACCTCGGTGACGCGGCGGTGTTCGTGCCGACGACCACCCGGACCCGTAAGCAGTACCAGCGCATCAACCTGCCGGGCCCGGCACCCACGTACGCCATCTGCGCCAACGGCGGACACCTCCTGGTGGACGGCGTCACCGACGCCGACTGGCACGCGCGCGTCCAGGCACGGCTCGCCGACGAGTGCGCGCCGCTGGACGAGGTGCGCGAGCATCTGCTGCGCACCGCCGACCCCGTGTGGGTGCGCAAGCACCGGGTCGCCGAGGACCTCTTCGCCTACCTCGTCGTCGAGCGCGAGCTGCTGCCCGAGGACTGGGTCAAGGAACTCGCGGTCTGGGCGGAGAACCGCGGCTGGACGGTCTCCCTCCAGGGCCGCAAGATCTACGCCGTCCCGAAGCCGCTCACCAAGAGCGCGGCGATGAGGGAGGTGGCCCGCCGGACAGGCGCGGAACTGACGCTGGCGGCGGGGGACTCCCTGCTGGACGCCGACCTGCTGCTGGCCGCTGACCGGGGCTGGAGGCCCGGGCACGGCGAGCTGGCGGACGAGGGTTTCGCAGCACCGACCATCACGGCACTGCCGGAGAGGGGCGTGCTGGCGGGCGAGCGCATTCTGCGGGAGTTCCTGAAAGCAACGCGACACTGAACGTCTGCTTTTCAGGGGCGCGGGGCTGTGTCGATATGCGGCTCCGCCGCGTGGGCGCGACCAGCCCCCACGCACCCGCGCCCGACAACGCACCCGTCTGCCTAGCCGCAACACCCTCCACCGCAACAGCCGCCGCCGCCCCCCTGGGGCGCCGGCGCCGCTGCGGAACCCCCCACCGCAACCGCCGACAACAACTTCACCGTGTCCTCATGCCCCACAGGGCACGTAGCGGGCGCGGACGACTCAGCCATCGGCCGGCTCAACTCAAACGTGTCGCCGCAGCTCCGGCAGCGGTACTCATAACGAGGCATGCGCACAGGCTAACCGTCAGTGCGGCCCAGCCCCCCGCTCGTCCCGGATCTGCCCCACCACCCGAGCCACCGACTGCCGCACCGCCTCCGTCTCCGTGAGGAAATGCCAGTAGTCCGGATGCCGCCCCTCCAGCGTGCCGATCGCCCGCTCCAGACGGGCCACCGACTCGTCCAGCGGACGCGCGTGCCGGGGATCGGGCGTGTTCCGCCCCGACATGGCCAGCCGCTGCGCGTCCCGGATCGCGAACCGCGTCCGGTCGATCTCCTGCTGCGGATCCTTCTGCACGGCGTTCAGCCGGCGCAGCCGGTCACCTGCGGCGGACACGGACTCGTCGGTGGAGTTCAGCAGCGCCCGCACGGTGGACAGCAACGCCGTCGCGTCCGGCCACCGCTGCGCGTCCCGCGCGGCCCGCGCCTCGGTGAGCTTCAGCTCGGCCTGCCGTACGTTCTCCACGGCCTGGTCGGGAACCTGCTGGAGGTCCTGCCAGCAGGCCGCCGCGAAACGCCGCCGCAGCTCGCTGAGGACCGGCTCGACCTGACCGGCACGGGTGGTCAGCGCCTGCGCGCGCGTGCGCAGCGAGACCAGCCGGTGGTCGATCTCCGCGGCTTTCTCCGGAAGCCGCTCCGCCTCCACCCGGACGGCCTCGGCCGCACGGGCGACGCGCTCGGCACGCTCCAGGGTCTGCGGGACGCCATGCGCCCCGGCGCCCTGGTTCAGCTTCGTCAGCTCGGGGCCGAGGGCGGCGAGACGGGCGGCGAGGTCGTCGGCCGTCAGCCCCGACTGCCGTACCGCGTCCAGCGCGTTGGACGCCGCCAGCAGCCCCTGCCGGGCCCGCTCCACCGCCGGGGCGAGCCGGGCCAGCTGCGTCTCGGCCTTGCCCAGCAGCGGCCCGAGGCCGTCCGCGAACCGGTCGAGGTCCTGCTTGACCCGGCCCAGCTCGTCCTTGGCGGCGGTCAGCTCGGTGCGCGCGCGGGCCGCGACCGACGCCTCCAGGTCGTCCCGGTCTAGGTCGTGCGCGTCGACCGCGTTGATGTACTGGCTGCTGGCCTCGTCGATGCGCCGACCCAGCGCCTCGAAGTCGGAGACGGCCCGCCGGGCGGCGGGGGAGTCGTCGACGGCCGTGATGGTCTCTATCGAGATCCGCAGGTCGCGCTGGGCGGTGTCGAGCTCGTAGAACGCGGCCGCGGCGGCGTCCTTCGCTGCCTGCGCCTCGGCCCGCTGGCTCTCGGCCCGGCCGCCGAACCAGCGCCGGGTGCCGCCGCCGGCGAACGCGGCGGGAAGGGCGAGGGCGGCGACGAGGGGCAGGGCGAGAAGGGTGAGGGTGTCGCGCAGCGCGTGAGGCGCGCGTGGCACCGACGGCGAGTGCGGCTGTGCCGGCGAGTGCGGCTGCGCTGGTGTCGCCGTCACATCCCTCTCCCGTGCTGTCATCCGTCCGGCCCGGTGTCATTCTCCCACCGGTTAAGGACGAACACACGGGCCCGTTAGTTCGCGGTCCTGACGGTGACTTTGCCGTCGCCGGTGTGCGCGGATATGACGTGCGAGCTGGACTCGTCGCGCGGGACGGAGACATCCACCCCGCCGTCGCCGGTCTGCGTCGTGACGCGATAGGCCGCCTCGGGCAGCTCGACGGTGACGGACCCGTCCCCGCTCCGGGACTCCACCAGGTCCGGCACGGCGCCCAGTTCGAGATGCACGGACCCGTCCCCTGTACGCGTCTGCACCCTGCGGGAGGTGACCTCCGCGCGCACGGACCCGTCCCCGGTCTTCAGGTCGAGCGGCCCGCTGGAGTCGGTGACATGGACGGACCCGTCACCGGTACTGATGCTCAACGCGGCCTCGAACCCCTTGGCGCGCACGCTCCCGTCCCCGTCGTCCACCTTCACGGCGACTCCGCGCGGCACCTCGATCCGGTGCTTGGCCGCGCAGTCGGCGACCACGCCGGTGCAGTGCATGCGCAGCTTCAGCCGGTCGTCCTTCATGGACCACGTCACCTCGGGGTCCTTGCCCAGCGCGACGGTCCCCTGGAACCACCGCGTGACCTCGACCGTCCCCGCCTTGGCGTCGTCGACGACGACTATCTCCAGCGCGGAGTCGTCGGAGTCGACGGTGAGGGTGTCCCCGCGCAGCGCGAAGGCCCGCTGGTCGGGATGCTTGTCGTCCCCCGCGGAAGCCCCGCACGCACTGACGACCCCGACAAGCGCGACGGCCCCGACGGCGAGAACCACGCGGGCGGTGACGGAACGAGCCATG
>JABFXD010000164.1 GCA_013361925.1 Streptomyces sp.
CCTCGGGCAGGCCGAGGCGCCAGTACTCGGAGTCCATGAAGGCCTTGTAGCTCTTCTTGAAGGACGCGGGGACCGGCGCGGTGTTGGTCTCCGGGTCGAAGACCGGCGGGTTGCGGTCGGCGTCCGCGAAGGACTCCGCCAGCTCGTTCTCCGCGAGCCGGGTCAGCTCGTCGAGGATGCTCTTCGCGGTCTCGACGTCCATCTCCTCGAAGGGACCCGTGCCGTACAGCTTGTCGCGGCCGAGTACCTCGAAGAGGTTGAACTCGATGTCGCGGAGATTCGACTTGTAGTGCCCCATGGCGACGGCTCCCTGGAGAGACGGGCGAGGCACTGGATCCTCGCGCTAGTTCACGTACCGACAAGTAGCTTCGATACGATGATGCTACCCGCCGGTAATAAGCCGCAACCCCGATCCGGCCATCTGTGACGGTTCACACCGCAACGGTGAGGGTGGCGGCGTACCCCGTGTCCACGCTGCCCTTCATGGTCGCGAGCTGCCGGTCGTACCCGTCGCTGAAGATGCTGTCCCCCGCCAGGGAGAGGCTGCCGAGGTTGCTCACGCTCGCCTCGTAGCCCTCGGTGGCGTAGACCGTGTCGCAGACGTCCTTCGGGAAGGCCAGCTGCGAGGTGCTGGTGATGTCGGTCGCGGCGGTCGCGTCCGCGAGGCTGCCGTAGACCTCGAAGTGGAGGTGCGGCCAGCGGCCCGTGTAGCAGCCGGGGAAGACGCTGGTGAAGGTGACCTGGCCCCTCTCGTCGGTCTCCTGCACGCCCCGTAGATAGTTCTCGTCCGTGACCCCCTCCGTATAGAGGGAGTAGCGGCCCTCCCGGTCGCAGTGCCACAGATACACCGCGGCGCCCTTCTTCGGCGCACCGCAGCCGGAGTCCGCGTCCACGACGGTGAGGGTGACGGTCAACGGGATCCCCTCGGCGGTACCGCCCGCGGAGTCGCCGAAGCTCCGCCGGAGGTCGCCGCGCACGACACCGCTCTCCTTGAGGACGTTCACCCCGTTCGAACCGTCGCCCGGGTAGGGGCCGGCGGTCTCCTCGGGGATGGTGGCGCACGCGGAGTCGGTGGAACCGTCCTCGGCGGAGCAGCCCGCCAGCGGCACCAGGCCCGCCCCAGCCAGCAGCCGGATCATCCGGCGACGGGCGAGGACGGGAAGATCGTGGGAGAGTCCTCGGTCATGCTCATGGGCCTCGTGGCCGTGGTGGTCGCGCATGGCGCAGACGCTATGAGCGCCGACCGGCCAAAGCCACGGCCGACCGCTGTCGAGTCCCTGTCGGTTTCCCAGACACCCGTAGCCGCCCACCGCCCCCGCCCCGCTCGGTACGCTTGCGCCCATGTACGGCTACGACCAGAGCGCGGGTACGCAGCAGCAGTACGCCACGCCACAGCAGCAGATGCCGGGCGGGTACGGCCAGCAGCCGCCGCTGTACCCCGAGCCGTCCCCGCCGTCCCTCGCGGACGCGGTGCGCGCCTTCACCACCGGGCAGCTCGCCGCCGAGGACTTCCAGCAGGTCTTCGCCACGTCGAAGGTGTACTGCCCACGCGGCGACAACCCCGGCTTCCTCGCCCTCCACAACACCCAGCAGCCGGTGATCCCGATGTTCACCTCGCTGAAGGAACTGCGCCGGTACGCGGGCAAGGAGTCCAAGTACTTCGTCATCACCGGCGCCGAGGTGATCGACCTCCTGCCGACCGGATACGGCTTCGTCCTCGACATGGAGGGCGAACACCGGATGGTGTTCGACGCCAAGGCGGTCGAACAGATGGTGGAGTTCGCGATGCGGCGGATGTACGGCTGACCGGTGCCCGGCGGCAGGAAAATCCTCACTTGATTGTCACAGCCATGCCATAGAGTTCCCCCTTGGCAGCCGCGCCCCGCACGTCACACCGCCTTCCAGGCGGTCCGCGTCCGGGTGCCGCGCGGCGCTCTCAGTCTCCCGGCGACCCCGGGATCTCTTGTGGGGGTTCACACCTGTGCGCATGCGCAGCACATCCACCGCGACGGCACTCGCGGTCCTCTTCAGCTCCGTCGCGCTGACGGCCGTGACGGCCGGGACGGCCTCGGCCGTCACCACCACGGTCGGCTCGCCCGGCGGCCTCGCCGTCAGCGACTCGCTCAAGCGGGTCTTCGTCGGCGACGGCGCCAACGGCCGGATCTTCGCCGCCGACTACAACGGCAACCAGGTCGACTCCGTGACCGGCGTCGAAGGCGTCTCCGAACTGGCGCTCTCCGACGACGGCAACACCCTGTACGCCGCCCTGCGCGGCACACACGAGATCGTGGCGCTCGACCCCGCCACCCTGGACATCAAGACCCGCTACCCCGTCGCCACCGGCACGGGTCCCGCGCACATCGCGTTCGCCGGCGGCAAGGTCTGGTTCTCCTACGGCGACCAGTGGGACGGCGACCTGGGCTCCGTGGACCCCGCCGTGGACCCCGCGAGCGGCACCGACCCGGTGGCGCTCACCCAGCTCCCGACCGAGGGCACCGGCTCCGGACTGTGGGGCCAGGCCCTCCTCGACACCGACCCACTGCGCCCCGGCCTGCTGGCCGTCGGCGAGACCGGTGACTCCTCCGGCACCCTCGCCGTCCTCGACGTCTCGGGCGCGACCCCCAAGGTCACCGCCTGGCACGACACCTCGTACGCCCTGACCAACGGCGTCTACGACGTCGACCTCGTCACGGGCGGCGACCAGGTCCTCGTCAACGGCACCGACCGGGACGCCTTCGCGAACGGCACCTTCACCAAGGCCGGCGCCTACCCCGCGGGGCAGGGAGCGGACATCGGGCCCGGCGGTCTGGTCGCCCAGACCTCGGGCACCCAGGTCGCGATCTACCGACCCGACACCACCCGGCCGGTCCGCACCTACACGCCGGGCACCGGACCCGTCAACGACGTGGCCTGGGCCCCGGACGCCTCACGCGTCTTCGCCCTGGTCAACTTCAGCAACGGCTACACGCTCAAGGCGTTGACCCAGCCCACGCTCAGCGTCCCCACCCTCACGGTCAACGCCCCCGCCACGGCCACCCGCGCCAAGCAGCTCACCGTCACCGGCAGGATCTCGGCGACCGTGCCGCTGCCGGCCGGCGCCAAGCTGTCGGTCACCCGCACCGACCTGGAGAGCCCGAACGGCAAGGCGCTGGCCTCCGTCACGGTGAAGTCCGACGGCACCTACTCCTTCACCAACACCCCGCCCGCCGGCGGCAAGGTGAAGTACACGGTGAAGTACGCGGGCGACACCGAGCACACCGCGGCGACCGCCTCCGACACCGTCGAGGTCTCCCGCGCGTCCACGTCCCTGAGCCTGAACAACAACGGCAAGCTCTACTCGTACGGCACCGACGTGAAGTTCACGGCGCACCTCGGTACGACCTACAAGGGCCGCTCGGTCTCGATCTACGCCGACCCCTTCGGCAGCGACAAGGGCAAGAAGCTGATCAAGGCCGGCACGGTCAACGCCGACGGCAACATCAGCGCCTGGGTCGACATGACCCGGGACACGGCCGTCACCGCGGTCTTCTCGGGCGACGCCCGCTACAAGCCGAAGACGGTCAAGTCCACGGCCTACGCCAAGGTCAAGATCTCCACCGCCGTCTCCAAGCACTACAAGACGGCGAAGATCGGCTCGACGTCGTACTACTGGTTCCACAAGAACACCGACCCGCTGCTCACCACGACGATGACCTACTACCCGGGCCGTGAGCAGCGCTTCGACCTCCAGGTCTACTACCAGGGCTCGTGGTACTCGACGGACTCGGAGTACTTCCCGCTCGGCACGAACGGCAAGTCGGCCGTCTCCCTCGGGGCGCCTGGTGAGTCGGGCATCCGGGCGCGGATGCGGTCGGTGTACGTCAACAGCTCGTCCGGTGACACGGTGAACTCGACGACGTACGGATCCTGGAAGTACCTGTACTTCAGCAACTGACGCGGGGCGGACCCGTGCGGCGGAGCCCGGAGGGAATGCCCTCCGGGCTTCTGCCGTTAGGGGTGGCAGGAAGTTCAATGCTCAACTAAACTGGACGCACCAAGGAGGTACCGACATGCCTGCAGTGACCGTCGAGAACCCGCTGACACTGCCCCGCGTCGCCGCACCGGCAGACGCCGTGGCCCGTCCCGTACTCACCGTCACGACCGCACCGAGCGGCTTCGAGGGCGAGGGCTTCCCGGTGCGCCGTGCGTTCGCCGGGATCAATTACCGGCATCTGGATCCGTTCATCATGATGGATCAGATGGGGGAGGTGGACTACGGTCCCAACGAGCCGCGGGGTACCCCCTGGCACCCGCACCGGGGCTTCGAGACCGTCACGTACATCATCGACGGCACCTTCATCCACCAGGACTCCAACGGCGGTGGCGGCACCATCACCAACGGGGACACCCAGTGGATGACGGCCGGCTCGGGCCTCCTCCACATCGAGAGCCCGCCGGAGTCGCTGGTCATGTCCGGCGGTCTCTTCCACGGTCTCCAGCTCTGGGTGAACCTCCCGGCCAAGGACAAGATGAAGGACCCGCGCTACCAGGACATCCGTGGTGGCCAGGTCCAGCTTCTGACCTCGCCGGACGGTGGCTCCCTGCTGCGGGTGATCGCGGGCGAACTGGACGGCCACGAAGGCCCCGGTATCACCCACACCCCGATCACGATGATCCACGCGACGCTCGCGCCGGGCGCGGAGATCACGCTGCCGTGGCGTGAGGACTTCAACGGCCTCGCGTACGTGCTGGCGGGGCGCGGCGCGGTGGGTGCCGAGCGGCGTCCGATCCACCTGGGTCAGACGGCGGTCTTCGGCGCCGGCGGTTCCCTGACGGTCCGCGCGGACGAGAAGCAGGACTCCCACACCCCGGACCTCGAGGTCGTCCTCCTCGGCGGACAGCCGATCCGTGAGCCCATGGCCCACTACGGCCCGTTCGTCATGAACACCCGTGAGGAACTCCAGCAGGCGTTCGACGACTTCCAGAAGGGCCGGCTGGGGACGATCCCCGCGGTGCATGGAATGTCGGAGGGCGGCCTGTAAAGGCGCGAGGAGTTCGGTAACTTACGACGAGGCCCGAAGCCGCAACTTGGATTTGCGACTTCGGGCCTGTCCGGTTTCTGCGCTACGGCAGCACGTAGATGGGCGCCCCGTCCGCGGCGCACCCCGTCTGCCGCATGCAGCCGCGCTTGAGCAGGGTGCGGATGCTGTCGTGGACGCGGGCGTGGGAGAGCCCGGTGCGCGTGGCGATCTCCTCCAGGCGGTAGCCGGCCTCGCCCCGGACGAGTGCGGGTGCCAGGTAAGCGGCCACCGCGTGGATGTCGTCCGTGAAGACGAGGTTCTTCGTCTTCCAGGCGGCGAGGAGTTGTTGGGGCGTCAACTCCGGTTCGGGGTGGCGGAGCCGGAGCGTGTGGGCGATGTCCTGAAGGGCCTCGGCGATCAGGTTCTGGCTGCGGGCGATGGCACTGTGGCTGCGGGCGATCGTGCTCTGCGTGTCGCTCATCTGCCGCATCAGCTCGGTCTGCTCCCGCTGGAAGGCCGCCATCACCTCGTCGGCCTGGATGTTCCTCACTTCGAGTCGCACGATGGCGTCGGCGACCTGCTTGGGCATGACGTAGGCGGTGGGGCCGACGGCGGGGGT
>JABFXD010000860.1 GCA_013361925.1 Streptomyces sp.
GCCGTCGCGACGATGACGACCAGGGTGACCGCCGGGTAGAGCAGGCCGAGGACCCGCACCCACGGCACCGACGCCAGCGCGAAGATCGTCAGGCCGCACCACAGGGACCAGCCGATGTGCATGGACGGCATCGCGGCGTACTGGTTCGACATGTTCTTCAGATCGCCGGACGCCATCGAACCCCAGGTCTGGTGGACCATGACGGTGTCGACGAAGTCGCCGCCGTTCATCAGCCGCGGCGGGGCCAGCGGATACAGGTAGTAACCGACGAGAGCGACGCCCGTGGTGGCGAAGAGGACCATGCGCGTCGCCGCGTAGCGGCCGGGGTGGTAGCGGAAGAGCCACACCAGGACACCCAGCGTCACCACGAAGTGCAGCGTCGCGTAGTAGTAGTTCATGCCCACGATCAGCCAAGTCACCGAGTTCACGGCGTGGTTGACCGACTCCTCGACCGCGATCCCCAGGTCGTGCTCGACCCGCCAGATCCAGTCGGCGTTGCGCAGCGCCTCGGCTCGCTGTTCCGGGACCGCGTTGCGGATCAGTGAGTACGTCCAGTAACTCACCGCGATCAGCAGGATCTCGAACCACAGCCGGGGGCGGCGGGGGGTGCGCAGGCGGCGAAGAAGGCCCCTGTCCGAACTGTCCGCGACAGGATGCGGAACGGCCTCTTCGCGGCCTTCCAGTGTCGTCACGGTCGAATCACCCATGGACACAGAGTCTGCCAGAAAAGCCCTTGCCCCCAGATCATCCCCCGGTCGGGTTCAGGACGCATGTTCTACGGCGGAACGAGGCCCTCGTCTCCTCCCCGCGCAGGTCCCGAAAGCCCGGTTTCTCCGCCTCAGGAACGAGCCCGCTCCATACGGGACGCAACAGGCGCCGAAGCCGTGGAACCACGCACCACCAGCTCCGGCATGAACACGAACTCACTGTGCGGAGCGGGCGTCCCGCCGATCTCCTCCAGGAGCGTCCGCACCGCGGCCTGGCCCATCGCCGGAACCGGCTTGCGGACCGTCGTCAGCGGCGGATCGGTGAACGCGATCAGCGGAGAGTCGTCGAAGCCCACCACCGAGATGTCCCGCGGCACTTCGAGACCGAGCTGCCGGGCCGCGCGTATCGCACCCAGCGCCATCATGTCGCTCGCGCACACGACCGCCGTACAGCCACGGCCGATCAACGCGGTCGCGGCGGCCTGACCGCCCTCCAGCGTGTACAGCGAGTGCTGGACCAGGTCCGACTCCGCGGACTCCGCGGACAGCCCCAGCTGGTCCTGCATCGCCCGTACGAAGCCCTCGATCTTGCGCTGCACCGGCACGAACCGCTTCGGGCCGACCGCGAGACCGATCCGCGTGTGACCGAGCGAGGCGAGATGCGTGACCGCCAGCGTCATCGCCGCACGGTCGTCGGGGGAGATGAACGGCGCCTGCACCTTCGGCGAGAAACCGTCCACGAGCACGAACGGCACACCCTGGCCGCGCAGCTGCTCGTAGCGCTGCATGTCGGCGGAGGTGTCCGCGTGCAGTCCGGAGACGAAGATGATGCCGGCCACGCCCCGGTCGACGAGCATCTCCGTGAGCTCGTCCTCGGTCGAGCCGCCGGGGGTCTGGGTGGCCAGGACCGGGGTGTAGCCCTGCCGGGTCAGCGCCTGACCGATCACCTGCGCCAGCGCAGGGAATATCGGGTTCTCCAGCTCCGGCGTTATGAGGCCCACCAGGCCCTCACTGCGCTGACGCAGCCGCACGGGGCGCTCGTACCCGAGCACGTCCAGTGCGGCCAGCACGGACTGGCGAGTGGTCGCGGCGACGCCCGGCTTCCCGTTGAGGACGCGGCTGACGGTCGCTTCGCTGACCCCCGCTTGAGCAGCGATGTCGGCAAGCCGTGTGGTCACAGGATTGGACTGTACCGGCCGTCCCTCCCCTTGCACACCAATCGGACGCCGTGGGCGACCTGTTGACCGTCCCGGTCCGAGCTGCTGGGTCATCGCGCTCCCTCGTGAAAGTGATGGCAAGAGCTTGCAGAGTCTTGCACAGCGCGCTCTCCGCCGCTCCACCCCTGGAAACAAGCGTCTCACGGCGGTAGCCGGGAGGTCACGCGCGGATAACTTGCGAGACGTCTTGCACTTTTTTGCTGCAAGGTCTTTCGCAACGCTTACACGGCTGTTACGTTCACGTCGCCCGGCCGCCGCAACGGCGCAGTCGGCACCACAGCAGGGACGGCAGACGGGGCCGACCCCTGCACCACGCAGGGAAGCGGGCGGGACCGCCTCCCTGCACCACACGGGCTTTCACCCTCAAGGAGAACTCATGCGGCGTGGCATAGCGGCCACCGCGCTGGTGGCGTCCCTCGCCCTCGCGGCGACGGCCTGCGGCGGAGACGACGGCGACAGCGAATCCAGCGGTCCGGTCACCATCACCTGGTGGGACACCTCCAACGCCACCAATGAGGCGCCGACCTACAAGGCTCTGATCAAGGAGTTCGAGGCGTCCCACAAGGACGTCAAGGTCAAGTACGTCAACGTCCCCTTCGACCAGGCGCAGAACAAGTTCGACACCGCCGCCGGCTCCAAGGGCGCCCCCGACGTGCTCCGCGCCGAGGTCGGCTGGACCCCCGCCTTCGCCAAGAAGAGCTACCTCCTGCCCCTCGACGGCACCGAGGCCCTCGCCGACCAGAGCAAGTTCAAGTCCAACCTGCTGGAGCAGGCCAAGTACGAGGGCAAGACCTACGGCGTTCCGCTGGTCACCGACACCCTCGCCCTGGTCTACAACAAGGAGCTCTTCGAGAAGGCCGGCGTCGAGGCCCCCAAGACCTGGGACGACCTGAAGGCCGCCGCCGCCACCATCAAGAGCAAGACCGGCGTCGACGGCTACTGGGGCTCCACCCAGGCCTACTACGCCCAGTCCTTCCTCTACGGCGAGGGCACCGACACCGTCGACGCCGACGCCAAGAAGATCACGGTCAACTCCGCCGCCGCCCAGAAGGCGTACGGCACCTGGCTCGACCTCTTCTCCGGCAAGGGCCTGCACAAGGCCGACACCACCGCCGACGCCTACGCCCACATCCAGGACGCGTTCGTCAACGGCAAGGTCGCCGCGATCATCCAGGGCCCGTGGGAGATCACCAACTTCTACAAGGGCTCCGCGTTCAAGGACAAGAACAACCTCGGCATCGCCACCGTCCCGGCCGGCTCCACCGGCAAGGCCGGCGCCCCGACCGGCGGCCACAACCTCTCGGTCTACGCCGGCTCCGACGCCGCCCACCAGAAGGCCGCGCTGAAGTTCGTCAACTTCATGACCTCCGCGAAGTCCCAGGCGACCATCGCGCTGAAGAACTCCACGCTGCCCACCCGCGACGACGCCTACACCGCCGAGGTCAAGGCCGACCCGGGCATCGCCGGCTACCAGACGGTCCTCGCCGCCGCCCAGCCGCGCCCGGCCCTGCCCGAGTACAGCTCCCTGTGGGGTCCGCTGGACACCGAGCTGCCGAAGATCGCCGGCGGCAAGGAGTCCCTCGACAAGGGCCTGAGCAGCGCTGAGACCGCCATCGCCAAGCTGGTGCCGGACTTCAGCAAGTAAGCCCCGACAGGCCGCCGGATCTCCCGACCACGGGGGAGGGATCCGGCGGCCATCGGCCTGAGAGCCGTACCCCCTCTGGAACCACAGGACTTCACGAAGGTCGTCGAACCATGACAGTCGCCATCGACCGCGCGACCGGCAAGCGCCGCGGTGACCGCGCGCCCCGGCCCGGCCTGGGACAGCGCCTCAAGCACAGCTACCAGAAGCACTGGTACGCCTACGCCATGATCGCCCCCGTGGTCGTCGTGCTCGGCGTCCTCGTGCTGTACCCCCTGGTGTACGGCCTCTACCTCACCCTCACCGACGCCAACAGCCTCAACACGGCCCGCACCATCGGCGTCAACCACATCGACGCCACCTACAAATTCATCGGCCTGGACAACTACGCCGACATCCTGTGGGGCCCGACGGCGTACGACCGCTTCTGGTCGCACTTCATCTGGACCGTCGTGTGGACCGCGCTCTGCGTCACCCTGCACTACTGCCTCGGCCTCGGCCTCGCGCTGCTGCTCAACCAGAAGCTGCGCGGCCGGACGCTGTACCGCATGATCCTGATCCTGCCCTGGGCCGTGCCGACCTTCGTCACCGTCTTCGGCTGGCGCTTCATGCTCGCCGACGGCGGCGTCATCAACTCCTTCCTGGACTTCCTCCATCTGCCCGCCCCACTGTGGCTGGAGGACACCTTCTGGCAGCGGTTCGCCGCCATCATGGTCAACACCTGGTGCGGTGTCCCCTTCATGATGCTGTCGCTCCTCGGCGGCCTTCAGTCCATCGACAGCTCCCTCTACGAGGCCGCCGAGATGGACGGCGCCACCGCCTGGCAGAAGTTCCGGTACGTCACCCTGCCGGGCCTCAGGTCCGTCAGCTCCACCGTCGTCCTCCTCGGCGTCATCTGGACCTTCAACCAGTTCGCGATCATCTTCCTGCTGTTCGGCGACACCGCGCCCGACGCCCAGATCCTCGTGACCTGGGCCTACTACCTCGGCTTCGGACAACAGCCGCGTGACTTCGCCCAGTCGGCCGCCTACGGCATCCTGCTGCTGGCCATCCTGATCGTCTTCACCTCCTTTTACCGACGCTGGCTGAACCGCAATGACCAGCAGCTCGCGATCTGAGGCAGGAGCTCCCATGAGTACGACCACCGCCCCGACCTCCGTCGAGAAGACCGAGCAGGACCAGGCCACCGGCAGCACCCCGCACAAGCCGCGCCGGCGCGGCCTCGGCACCTCCGTCGTCTCGCACGGCATCCTGATCGTCGCGAGCGTCATCGCCCTGTTCCCCGTGGCCTGGCTGGTCTATCTGTCCCTCGGCCCGGACAGCGACGACTACCTCCACCCCGGCGGCATCTGGTCCAAGATGACGTTCGACAACTACACGTTCGTGCTGCAACACACGAAGTTCTTCGACTGGCTGCAGACCACGATGATCGTCACCCTGGGCACCACGTTCATCGGCGTGATCATGTCCGCCACCACCGGCTACGCCGTCTCGCGGATGCGCTTCCCCGGGTACAAGAAGTTCATGTGGGTCCTCCTGGTCACCCAGATGTTCCCGGTGGCCGTCCTCATGGTGCCGATGTACCAGATCCTCTCGGACCTCCAGCTCGTCGACAGCTACCTCGGCCTCGTCCTGGTCTACTGCACCACCACCGTGCCGTACTGCGCCTGGCTGATGAAGGGCTACTTCGACACCATCCCGTTCGAGATCGACGAGGCGGGACGCGTCGACGGACTCACCCCGTTCGGCACGTTCGCGCGGCTGATCCTGCCGCTCGCCAAGCCGGGCCTGGCCGTCGCCGCCTTCTACAGCTTCCTCACCGCCTTCGGCGAGGTCGCGTTCGCCTCCACGTTCATGCTCTCCGACGACAAGTACACCTTCGCCGTCGGCCTGCAGACCTTCGTCAGCGAACACGACGCCCAGCGCAACCTGATGGCCGCCACCGCGGTGCTCATCGCCATACCGGTCGCCGCGTTCTTCTACTTCGTCCAGAAGAACCTGGTCACCGGCCTCACCGCCGGCGGCACGAAGGGCTGACCGCCGG
>JABFXD010000398.1 GCA_013361925.1 Streptomyces sp.
GACCGACATAATGTCGGTCGTGGCGACAGCAACGACAGTAGAAACCGGGCACGCGCACCCGTCGGTCAATCGGCCGAACCTCACCAGCGTCGGAACCATCATCTGGCTGAGTTCCGAGCTGATGTTCTTCGCGGCCCTCTTCGCGATGTACTTCACCCTGCGATCGGTGACGGGTCCTGATCACTGGAAGGAAATGGCCGAGAGCCTGAACTTCCCGTTCTCGGCCACCAACACCACGATCCTGGTGCTCTCCTCCCTCACCTGCCAGCTCGGCGTCTTCGCCGCCGAGCGCGGTGACGTGAAGAAGCTCCGGGGCTGGTTCATCGTCACCTTCATCATGGGTGCGATCTTCATCGGCGGTCAGGTCTTCGAGTACACCGAGCTGGTCAAGAAGGACGGGCTCTCGCTCTCCTCCGACCCGTACGGTTCGGTGTTCTACCTGACCACCGGCTTCCACGGCCTGCACGTGACGGGAGGTCTCATCGCCTTCCTGCTGGTCCTCGGCCGCACCTACGCGGCGAAGAGGTTCACTCACGAGCAGGCGACGGCCGCCATCGTCGTGTCCTACTACTGGCACTTCGTCGATGTCGTCTGGATCGGCCTCTTCGCCACGATCTACATGATCAAGTAGTCGGGCCCGTTCCCGAGCGCTTCCCGAGAAGCGCATTTCCAGAAGCATCGACGCAGAAGATCCTGACACCGGGGTAATCCGTGAAAAAGCTCTCCGCACGACGACGCCATCCGCTGGCGGCGCTCGTCGTCCTACTCCTCGCGCTGGCGGCCACTGGGGGGCTGTACGCCGCGTTCGCGCCCGCGGACAAGGCGCAGGCCGACGAAACCGCCCAGTCCCTCACCATCGAGGAGGGCAAGAAGCTCTACGCCGTGGGCTGTGCCAGTTGCCACGGCACCGGTGCTCAGGGCACCACCGACGGGCCGAGCCTCGTGGGTGTGGGCGCCGCGGCCGTGGACTTCCAGGTCGGCACCGGCCGTATGCCGGCCCAGCAGCCGGGCGCACAGGTCCCGCGCAAGAAGGTCATCTACACGCAGGCCGAGATCGACCAGCTCGCCGCGTACATCTCCTCCCTGGGCGCCGGTCCGGCCGTCCCGACGAAGAACGAGTACAGCCCGGACGGGGCGGACATCGCCAAGGGTGGCGAGCTGTTCCGCACCAACTGCGCGCAGTGCCACAACTTCACCGGCAAGGGCGGTGCGCTGACGCACGGCAAGTTCGCGCCGAGCCTTGAGGGCGTCGACCCGAAGCACATCTACGAGGCCATGCAGACCGGCCCGCAGAACATGCCGTCGTTCCCCGACACCACGCTGTCGGAGCAGAACAAGAAGGACATCATCGCGTACCTCGACGCGGTCAACGGTGACGACACCGAGAGCCCCGGTGGCCTCGAGCTGGGCGGCCTCGGTCCGGTCAGCGAGGGTCTGTTCGCGTGGGTGTTCGGACTCGGTGGCCTGATCGCGATCGCCGTCTGGCTCGCCGCTCGGACCGCAAAGGCCAAGAAGTCATGAGTAGCCAAGACATTCCAGAAGAGAACCTGCCCGCAGAGCAGGACGACCACGGCGCGGTGAGCGTCGCGGACGACCGGGACCCCTTCGCGGACCCCGGTCTGCCGCCCCACGAGCACCGGGTCCAGGACATCGACGAGCGGGCCGCCAAGCGGTCCGAGCGCACGGTGGCGCTGCTGTTCACGGTGTCGATGCTGGCCACGATCGGCTTCATCGCCGCGTACGTGGGTGTCCCGCACGACAAGGCGATCTACGTCTTCCCGATCGGGCACATCAACGCGCTGAACTTCTCGCTGGGCCTGACGCTCGGCGTCGCGCTCTTCGCGATCGGCGCGGGCGCGGTCCACTGGGCCCGCACCCTGATGTCCGACGTGGAGATGGTCGACGAGCGGCACCCGATCGAGGCGCCGCCCGAGGTCCGCGAGAAGGTCTTCGAGGACTGGAAGCAGGGCGCCAAGGAGTCCGCGCTCGGCCGTCGCAAGCTGATCCGCAACACCATGCTCGGCGCGCTCACCCTGGTGCCGCTCGCCGGTGTCGTGCTGCTGCGCGACCTCGGCCCGCTGCCCGGGACCAAGCTGCGGCACACCATGTGGCGCAAGGGCCTGCTGCTCGTCAACATGAACACCAACGAGCCGCTGCGTCCCTCCGACGTCGCCGTGGGCTCCCTCACCTTCGCCAAGCCCGAGGGCCTGGAGGAGCACGACGAGGAGTTCCAGACCGAGATCGCCAAGGCCGCCCTGATGATCGTCCGGATCCAGCCGGACAACATCAAGGACAAGCGCGAGCTCGAGTGGTCGCACGACGGCATCGTGGCGTACTCGAAGATCTGCACCCACGTCGGTTGCCCGATCTCGCTGTACGAGCAGCAGACGCACCACGTGCTCTGCCCCTGCCACCAGTCCACCTTCGACCTCTCCGACGGTGCCCGAGTGATCTTCGGCCCCGCCGGTCACGCCCTGCCGCAGCTGCGCATCGCCGTGAACGACGAGGGCTACCTCGAGGCGCAGGGCGACTTCGAGGAGCCTGTCGGTCCTGCCTTCTGGGAGCGCGGATGAGCACCAACGAGAACAACGAGTCGTCCCGCGCCCGCGGGCAGGCCCCGGCCGGCGAGAAGCTCGCCGACTGGGCCGACGGCCGGCTGGGGATCTACTCCCTGGCCAAGGCCAACATGCGCAAGATCTTCCCCGACCACTGGTCGTTCATGCTGGGTGAGATCTGCCTGTACGCCTTCATCATCATCATCCTCACGGGTGTGTATCTGACGCTGTTCTTCCACCCGTCGATGAACGAGGTGGAGTACCACGGCAGCTACGTCCCGCTGCAGGGACAGCTGATGTCCGAGGCGTTCAACTCGACCATGCACATCTCCTTCGATGTGCGCGGTGGTCTGCTGATCCGGCAGATCCACCACTGGGCGGCGCTGATCTTCCTCGCCGGCATGTTCGTGCACATGATGCGCGTCTTCTTCACGGGTGCGTTCCGCAAGCCGCGTGAGGTCAACTGGCTGTTCGGCTTCCTGCTGTTCGTCCTGGGCATGTTCACCGGCTTCACCGGTTACTCGCTCCCGGACGACCTGCTCTCCGGCACCGGTGTCCGCTTCATGGAGGGCGCGGTCCTGTCCGTGCCGATCGTCGGCACGTACCTGTCGTTCTTCCTCTTCGGCGGGGAGTTCCCGGGCGGCGACTTCGTGGCCCGCTTCTACTCGATCCACGTGCTGCTGCTGCCGGGCATCATGCTCGGTCTCATGGTCGGCCACCTGATCCTGGTGTTCGTCCACAAGCACACGCAGTACGCGGGCCCCGGCAAGACCAACAAGAACGTCGTCGGCATGCCGCTGTTCCCGGTGTACACCGCCAAGGCCGGAGGCTTCTTCTTCCTGGTCTTCGGTGTCATCGCGGCCATCGCGGCGATCGCCTCGATCAACCCGATCTGGTCCATGGGCCCGTACCGTCCGGACATGGTGTCCACGGGCGCCCAGCCCGACTGGTACATGGGCTTCTCCGAGGGCCTGATCCGTGTCATGCCGGGCTGGGAGATCAACTTCTGGGGTCACACGCTCGTCCTGGGTGTGTTCATCCCGCTGGTGATCTTCCCGCTGGTCCTGGTCGCGATCGCGGTCTACCCGTTCATCGAGGCCTGGGTCACCGGCGACCGGCGCGAGCACCACATCCTGGACCGCCCGCGCAACGCCCCGACCCGCACGGCCTTCGGCGTCGCGTGGATCACCTGGTACATGGTGCTGCTCGTCGGTGGTGGAAACGACCTCTGGGCCACCCACTTCCACCTGTCGATCAACTCGATCACCTGGTTCGTCCGAGTGGCGTTCTTCGTCGCTCCGGTGGTCGCGTTCGTCATCACCAAGCGGATCTGCCTCGGCCTCCAGCGCCGCGACAAGGACAAGGTGCTGCACGGCCGCGAGTCCGGCATCATCAAGCGCCTGCCGCACGGTGAGTTCATCGAGGTGCACGAGCCGCTCAGCCAGGACGCGCTGCACACGCTCACCGCGCACGAGCAGTACAAGCCGGCGGAGATCGGCCCGACGGTCGACGACAACGGCGTCGAGCGCAAGGTGAAGGGCTCCGAGAAGCTGCGCGTCAAGCTCAGCGAGGCGTACTTCGGCGACGAGTCGCAGATCGCCAAGCCCACCGTCGAGGAGTACAAGGAGATCACGAGCGGCCACGGCCACCACTGATCGCTGCGCTCGCCACGCGCCTTGCAAGGGCCCCCGTCCGGTCTTCGGACGGGGGCCCTTCTCCGTGCCCGGGGCTGGATAGGGTGGTCACACATCTGTTGAAGCACGTCTTACGACACCCAGGAGCGGCCGTATGAGCGCTGTGACCCCCGCTGGAGGCGACACCGCGGCGGGCCGTTCCTGGCCCGAGGTGTTGAACGCCCTGCTGTACGGCCGCGACCAGAGCGCCGACGCCACCGCCTGGGCGATGGACCAGATCATGCGCGGCGAGGCGACGGACGCGCAGATCGCCGGGTTCGTGGTGGCCCTGCGGGCCAAGGGCGAGACGGTCGAGGAGATCACCGGGCTCGTCCAGGCGATGTACGAGCACGCCAACGTGATCGAGGTGTCCGGGCGGACCGTCGACATCGTCGGCACCGGCGGCGACGGCGCGAAGACGGTGAACATCTCCACGATGTCCTCCCTCGTCGTGGCCGGCACCGGCGCGAAGGTCGTCAAGCACGGCAACCGGGCGGCCTCGTCGGCGTCGGGTTCCTCGGACGTCCTGGAGAAGCTGGGCGTCAACCTCGACCTCACCCCGCAGCGGGTGGCCGAGGTGGCCGAGGAGGCCGGCATCACCTTCTGCTTCGCCATCAAGTTCCACCCGGCGCTGCGTCACGCGGGCGCCGCCCGCGGCCAGTTGGGCATCCGTACGGTGTTCAACGCGCTGGGCCCGCTGACCAACCCCGCGAAGGTCAGGGCGCAGGCGGTGGGCGTCGCCGACCCGCTGATGGCGCCGATCGTCGCCGGGGTCTTCGCCGAGCGCGGCAACTCCTCGCTGGTCTTCCGCGGTGACGACGGCCTCGACGAGCTGACGACGACCTCCACCTCCCGGGTGTGGGTGGTGCGCGACGGCAAGGTCACCGAGGAGGCCTTCGACCCGCGTGACGTCGGCATCGAGCTGGTGCCGGTGGAGGCGCTGCGGGGCGGTGACCCGGCGTTCAACGCGGACGTGGCGCGCAGACTCCTCGACGGTGAGCCGGGTCCGGTCCGGGACGCGGTCCTGCTGAACTCGGCGGCGGCGCTCGTCGCGCTGGAGCCGACCGGGGCGTCCCTGGCGGACCAGCTGCGGGCCGGGATGGCACAGGCCGCGGAGTCCATCGACTCCGGCGCGGCCAAGCGGACGCTGGAGCGCTGGGTGGCGGCCAGCAACCGCTAGCTCGTGGCGATGGTCGTCCCGCGATCCGGACACGGGTTGCGGGGCGACGATCACATCGCATAGGTTCCTGTACCAGGTCATGAGTGACAGTCATGAGGCCCCGGCCGACTGTCCGGCAACCCTCCGTCCGTGGCGGGGTGCCCCGGGTGAAGACCAGGCCGTAGGCAGCGAGGTCTACGGCAAGCGCGGGCCCCTCTCGAA
>JABFXD010000531.1 GCA_013361925.1 Streptomyces sp.
CCGCGGCTCGCGCACCACCTCGGTCCTGATCCGCCGCGGCTTCTGCCGGACCCCGTTGACGATGCGCAGGGAGTAGGTGACCCGCCGCAGCCCTTCCCGTCCGGCCTGCTCGACGACCTCCGTGCCCTTGAACTGCGTGGGGTCAGCACTCCGCTCCACCCGGAACGGGATCGACTCCTCGCGGACCTCCTTGGTGCCGGTGATCCGCAGCACGGTCACCGTCTGCCCGTCGCGCGGGAAGCTCCCCGGCGCGACCGACGTGGTGTCCTGCCCGCGCAGCGTGATGCCGGCCTCCTCGACGACCTCGCGGACGGTCGCCGCGTTGGTGCGGACGGTCCGTGACCGTCCGTCGGCCATGACGGTGACCGCGCGCTCGGTGCGCACGTCCAGCGTGAGCCCCCCGCGCCCGATGCGCTGGGAGCGCGCGGCCGACAGATACGCGCCCTCGGCACGCACCCCCAGCTGTCTGAGCGCCCCCTCCACCGTGTGCGCCGTGGTCCACACTTCGTGTCGCTGCCCGTCGATGGTGAGCCGTACGGGGCGCCCGTAATGCACCGCGATCTCGTCGCCGCTGCTGAGCGCCGTCCCGGGGGCGGGCGCGACCACGTCGTGCGCCCCCACCTCGACGCCCTCCTCGGCGAGCAGCTCGGTGACGTCGTCCGCGAAGGTGTGCAGGGTGCGCGGCTTGCCGTCGACGTTCAGCTCGATGGCCTTGTCCTTGGCGACGAAGGCGGTGGTCCCGCCCGCGAGGAACGCGACGACCAGCGCCTGCGGCAGCAGCCGGCGCATGGTGCTGTCCACGCGCTCGGGACCCCGCAGCTTCCGCCGACGCGCGGCCCGCCGGCTCGCTCCGGGGCGCGCGACGGGCTCGGACGCGGGCGCGGGTACGCCGGGCAGGTCGTAGGCGGGCCGGTACGTGTCCTCGTACGCCACCGGCATCGGCGGCGTAGGCGTCGGCGCCACCTGCACGCCGTAGGCCAGCGTCTCCGCGTTGTGCGGGTCGTAGGCCGCGCCGTACGGCTCGTACGTCTGGTACTGGGAGTTGCTCACGCCGACACGCTCCAGGGTCCAGAGAGAGACAGAACCTAGCGGAGCGGCCGTCACTCTCCAAAGCGACGCGAGTACTCAGCGTGGTGTTCAGTAGCCGAACGCGCGTGCCGTGTTGACGGCGAGGGCCGTGGCCAGGGCGTCCTCGTCGATCCCGCGCACCGCCGCCATCGCGCGCACCGTGACCGGAATCAGGTAGGGCGCGTTGGGCCGTCCGCGGTACGGCACCGGCGTCAGGAAGGGCGCGTCGGTCTCCACCAGGAGCAGGTCGAGCGGGGCCACCGCCACCGCGTCCCGCAGGTTCTGGGCGTTCTTGAAGGTGACGTTGCCGGCGAAGGACATGAAGTAGCCCTCGCGGGCGCACACCTCGGCCATCTCCGCGTCCCCGGAGTAGCAGTGGAACACCGTCCGCTCCGGTGCGCCCTCCTCCTTCAGCACGCGCAGGACGTCCTCGTGGGCGTCGCGGTCGTGGATGACGAGGGCCTTGCCGTGCCGTTTGGCGATCTCGATGTGGGCGCGGAAGGAGCGCTCCTGCGCCTCCTTGCCCTCGGGCCCGGTGCGGAAGTAGTCGAGGCCGGTCTCGCCGACGCCCTTGACCTGGGGGAGGGCGGCGAGGCGGTCGATCTCGGCGAGCGCCTCGTCGAGCGCCTGCGCTCCCCCCGCCTGCCGGGCGCCCTGCCGGGACCAGCCGTCGGGGTCGCCGTGCACGATGCGCGGCGCCTCGTTGGGGTGCAGGGCGACGGTCGCGTGGACGCTCTCGAAGGCGGCGGCCGTCTCGGCGGCCCACCGCGAGCCCTTGAGGTCGCAGCCGACCTGCACCACCGTGGTCACGCCCACCGCCGCGGCCTTCGCGAGCGCCTCCTCCACCGTCCCGGACTGCATGTCCAGGTGGGTGTGGGAGTCGGCCACGGGCACCCGGAGGGGCTCCGGGAGCGGCGGCGCCGCGTTCTTGTCGGAGGCGGCGGAGGAGTTCGAAGGCATGCCCCGATCCTACGAAAGGGGCATGCCCACCCGGACCGGCGGAGCTCAGCTCGCCTTGCGGTGGTGGAACGGGTGCAGGAGATCGGACAGCTGCCAGTGGTGGCGCTCCTTGCCCTGCGCGGGCACCTCCGGCACCTCCACGGGGCCGGCCTGCGGGGCGCGGTGCTCATGACGGTGCACCGCGTCGAGCACCGACGAGACCTGGCCCGGCCGCATGATGCGCACGACGTGGCCGTCGCAGTTCTGGCACGTGGGCCGGGACAGCGGCGACGGCACGACCTGCTGGTCGGCGACGTAGATGACGAACTCATGGCCGTCGGCGTCGGTGTGGTGCTCTATCTCGTACGACTGTTCCCAGCCGTGCCCGCAGCGCATGCAGGCGAAGGAGTACGACTCGTGGACGACGGCGGTGGCGCCACTGCGCAGTGCGGCGGTCTGCCCTGCGATCTCGCTCATGCCAGCTCCTCTGGTCCGCTGGACACCGGGACGGGTGCGTCCCTTCGACCAGTGGACGCTTCCGCCGCCGCGAATGCATCAGCCCTGTCGACTGTTGGATCCGATTTGGACCTTCCTTGCCAAAACGGCCCTCCCGACGGGGCTGGGCTTTGCCTTCGGCCGTCGCCCTTTGCCTGCGCGTGGGGCGCGCGCTCAGAGGAGAAGCGCCCTGCTCAGGGGCGCTTTTACGCCCCCTTCACAGACGTCGCTACGCCCCCGCGTTCTTCGCCGCCACGACCGCGTCGAAGACCTCCCGCTTGGGCAGCCCCGCCTCGACCGCCACCGCCGCGATCGCCTCCTTGCGGCGCTCGCCGGCCTCCTCCCGCACGCGCACCCGGCGCACGAGCTCCTCGGCGCTCACGTCCTGCGCGCCCCTCTCGGGCGCCCCCTCCACGACGACGGTGATCTCCCCGCGCACCCCCTCCGCCGCCCACGCCGCGAGCTCCCCGAGCGGACCGCGCTTGACCTCCTCGTACGTCTTGGTCAGCTCGCGGCAGACGGCCGCCCGCCGCTCCTCGCCGAAGACGGAGGCCATCGCGGCGAGGGTGTCGTCGAGCCGGTGCGGGGCCTCGAAGTAGACGAGGGTGCGCCGCTCCTCGGCGACCTCGCGCAGCCGCGACAGCCGCTCCCCCGCCTTCCTGGGCAGGAACCCCTCGAAGCAGAACCGGTCGACGGGCAGCCCGGACAGCGCGAGCGCGGTCAGCACGGCGGACGGGCCCGGCACCGCGGTCACCCGGACGTCCTTCTCGACGCAGGCGGCGACGAGCCGGTAGCCGGGGTCCGACACCGACGGCATGCCGGCGTCCGTCACCAGCAGCACGCGCGCGCCGCCGAGGAGTTCCTCGACCAGTTCGGGCGTGCGGGCGGCCTCGTTGCCCTCGAAGTACGACACGACACGCCCCTTGGGGGTGACGCCGAGCGCCTGGGTGAGGCGCCGCAGCCGCCGGGTGTCCTCGGCGGCGACCACGTCCGCGGCGGCCAGTTCCGCGGCCAGCCGGGGCGGGGCGTCCGCGATGTCACCGATGGGGGTGCCTGCCAAAACAAGGGTTCCTGTCACGTTTCCATCCTCGCAGGGCCCATCCACGGGACTCCCACAGACGTGTTCCCTACGATGGCGCGGTGACCAGTACAGCGTCGTCCATGGACTCCACGGACACCCGGCAGGACCAGGCGCCGCAGGACCAGCGGCCTTCGTGGCAGCAGCGACTGCGGCGTTTCGGCTACTCGGCCGGGCCCCACAGCGATGTCCGGGACCGGCTGGTGCCGCCGTACGCGCGGCCCAACCCGCGCATGTGGGCGGCGCTGGGACTGCCGAAGACGCTGGTCGACCGGCTCGTGCGCTGGTCCGGCTGGGGCGGTCCGCTGCTCGTCACGCTGTTCGCGGGCGTGATCCGGTTCTGGCACCTGGGCAGCCCCAAGGCGGTGATATTCGACGAGACGTACTACGCCAAGGACGCGTGGGCGATCGTCCACCGCGGCTTCGAGGTGTCCTGGGACAAGAACGCCAACGACGTCATCCTCGACATCGGCAGCAAGGTGACGATCCCGACGGACGCGTCGTACGTCGTGCATCCGCCGGTCGGCAAGTACGTCATCGGGCTCGGCGAGCTGGTGTTCGGCTTCGACCCGTTCGGCTGGCGGTTCATGACGGCGCTGCTCGGCACGCTGTCGGTGCTGATGCTGTGCCGGATCGGCCGCCGGATCTTCCGCTCGACGTTCCTCGGCTGTCTCGCGGGCGCGCTGATGGCGGTGGACGGGCTGGCGTTCGTGATGGCCCGCACCTCGCTGCTCGACGGTGTGCTGATGTTCTTCGTGCTGGCCGCGTTCGGCTGTCTGGTCGTCGACCGGGACAAGGCGCGCGAGAAGCTCGCCGCCGCGCTGCCGGTGGACGCGGACGGCCGGGTCCGCCCGGACGCGCACGTCGCGCAGACCACCCGGCTCGGCTGGCGCCCCTGGCGCTGGCTGGCGGGCCTGATGCTGGGCCTGGCCATCGGCACCAAGTGGAACGGCCTGTACATCATGGCCGCGTTCTGTGTGATGGCCGTGCTGTGGGACGTCGGCTCGCGCAAGGTCGCCGGCGCCCGCCACCCGTACACGGCCGTCCTCAAGCACGACCTCGGCCTCACCTTCCTGGCCACGGTCCCGGTCGCGATCGCCACCTACCTGCTGTCCTGGCTCGGCTGGATCCTCTCCCCGACCGACGGCACCGGCGGCTACTACCGCAACTGGGCCGTGACCGACGGCAAGGACAGCAACTGGTCCTGGCTGTTCCCGGACTGGTGGCGCAGCCTGTGGCACTACGAGCACCAGGTCTACGAGTTCCATGTCGGCCTCAGCTCCCCGCACACCTACCAGTCCAACCCGTGGAGCTGGATCGTCGACGGCCGCCCGGTGTCGTACTTCTACGAGTCCCCGGCCGCCGGCAAGGACGGCTGCCCGGTCGACGCGACGGAGAAGTGCGCGCGCGAGGTCCTCGCGATCGGCACCCCGCTGCTGTGGTGGGCGGCGGCCTTCGCGGTGCTGTACGTGCTGTGGCGCTGGTTCTTCCGCCGGGACTGGCGCGCGGGCGCCATCGCCTGCGGTATCGCGGCCGGTTATCTGCCCTGGTTCATGTACCAGGAGCGGACGATCTTCTTCTTCTACGCCGTCGTCTTCCTGCCCTTCCTGTGTCTGGCCGTGGCGATGATGATCGGCGCGATCGTCGGACCGCCGGGGGCGAGTGACACCCGGCGGGTGGCGGGGGCGACCGGGGCGGGCGTGCTGGTGCTGCTGATCGCCTGGAACTTCATCTACTTCTGGCCCCTGTACACCGGAACCGCCATCCCGATCGATGACTGGCGTTCACGGATGTGGCTGGATACCTGGGTCTAGTCAACAACTCGGCCACAAAGGGAAACACCCCTCACAGTTTTCACTCAGCCCACTTAGGGTGCGGAGGACTGATAACGGGGAGGGGTTCAGTTCCATGAACAAGGGGGTCAAGGTCACCATCATCGGCAGTGTGTTCGCCGTGATGGTGGGCGGTGCCGGGTACGGCGCGTTCAACATCGTGTCCGCGCTGAACGGCGACGGGGG
>JABFXD010000146.1 GCA_013361925.1 Streptomyces sp.
CGGCGTCGAGGTGCGGGTCGTCAACGCCGACGGCACCGAGGCGGGCGGCCAGCCGGCCGGGATGGACGTCAAGCTGCTGGACCCGGGCACGGATCCCCGGGGCAGCGGGATGTCGGCGGCCTCCGCGGAGCCCGCGGCGTTCGTGGCGGAGACGACGACGCCGGAGGCCTCGCCGAGCGAGTCGGTGTCGCCGTCGGTCTCCGAGTCGGCCTCGGAGTCGGCTTCGGAGTCGGCCTCGGCGACGCCGACCGGCTCGGCGTCGCCTTCTCCGACGGAGACCACCACCGCGTCTCCCTCCCCCTCCCCCTCTCCCACCTCCACCGTCCCGGCCCCGCGCCCCTCCACGGTCGTGAAGCCGCCAGTCATCACCCAGGCGGAGTGGGGCGCGTCGACGGACTACGACGGCACACCCGGCTACGGCACCGAGATCAAGGCCGCCGTCATCCACCACACCGGCATGGACAGCGACAACACGCTGTCCTGCGCCGACTCCCGGGCCCGGATGCGCTCCATCCAGCAGGAGCACTTCGCGCGCGGCTACTACGACATCGGCTACAACTTCGTCGTCGACAAGTGCGGCCAGATCTTCGAGGGCCGCAGCGGCGGCATGGACCTGCCGGTGATCGGCGCGCACGACATCGGGTTCAACACCAACACGGTCGGCATCTCGTACATCGGCAACTACGAGAGCGCCCAGCCCAGCAAGGCCGCGCTGGACTCCATCGCGCGGATCGTGGCGTGGAAGTTCGGCATGTACGGCATCGACCCGACCGGCAAGGTCACCCTGGTCTCCGGCAGTGACGCGGGCGTCGACGGCAACAAGGTCGCCAAGGGCAGCTCGATCACCCTGCCGCGCGTCTTCGGCCACCGGGACACCAACGCCACCGCCTGCCCCGGCGCCAACCTCTACTCCAAGCTGTCGCGGATCGCGGCGCTCGCGAAGACGCCGGGCATCTCGCACGCCCTCGCCACCTCCGACTACAACCGGGACGGGGTGACCGACCTGGTCGCCGGCGTGCCGAAGGCGAACGCGGTGCGGATCGTGCCGGGCAGTGTCGACGGGCCGGTGACGGCGGCGAAGGTCTCCCTCACCCAGTCCAGCCCCGGTGTCCCCGGTTCCTCCGAGTCCGGTGACGCCTTCGGCACCTCGACCGCGTGGGGCGACGTGAACGGCGACGGCTACGCCGACCTCGCGATCGGCGCCCCCGGCGAGGACGACACCAGCGGCAACGCCGACCGCGGCCAGGTCACGGTGATGTACGGCCCGGCCCTGAACACCGGCTTCTCGTACACCACTTCAGGGGTCACGGCGGCGGGCGCCAAGCTCGGCTCGGCCGTCACCGTCGGCGACTTCAACGGCGACGGCAAGGCGGACGTGTTCGCCGCGGGCACCGGCAAGGGCGGTAACTACAACGTCCGTCTCACCGGCGGCAGGACGACCTACGGCACCCTCACCACCGCCACCGGTTCCGTCGCCTACCTCGACGCCGCGACCGGCGACTTCAACCGGGACGGCTACGCGGACGTCGCCCTCAACTACCGCGACACCGGCGGCATCGGCCGTGTCGTCCGCTTCGCGGGCTCGGCGACGGGGCTGACCAAGGCCGGCGTCATCTCGGTCAAGGGCGGCCGGTCCATCGCCGCCGGTGATGTCAACGGCAACGGCTACGACGACATCGTCATCGGCCAGCCGGTGGCGTCCGAGTCCGGCGGCAGGTCGGGCGGGCAGATCACGATGGTGCCGGGCACCTCGACGGGCTTCACGACGACCGGGATGACGACCATCCACCAGGACACCGCGTCCGTCCCCGGCGGCAACGAGTCCGGCGACGCCTTCGGCAGCTCCGTCTCGGTCGGCGACTACAACGCCGACGGCTACGCGGACGCGCTCGCGGGGGCGCCGGGCGAGGACCTGGTCCGCGACGGCGTGAACCGCACGAACGCGGGCAACGCGATCCTGGTGAAGGGCAGTTCGGCGGGTCTGACGGGCACGGGTTCGATCGCCGTCTCCCAGGACACCTCGGGCATCCCCGGCTCCACGGAGACCGACGACCGCTTCGGCTCAGCGGTCTCCCTGTCCGACCTCTCCGGCTACGGCCGCGCCGACCTCACCTTCGGCGCCGACAACGAGGACGGCGGCGACGGCATCCTCCTCCACCTCCCGAGCAACAGCACGGGGCTCGGCTACGCGGAGGCGGCGATCTACAGCAAGACGACGCTGGCGACGCCGACGGACGCCCGACTGGGCCAGACGCTGACGCCGTAAGCGCCCGAGACGACGGCAGGGGTCCCCACCACCGCGCGGGATCCCTGCCGTTGTCCGGCCGTCGGGGAACGCGAGCGTCCCTCCCTACGGCCTTCTACCGCCCCCGGTCCCCGCGGTGGCCCGCCCCGGTCGCGTCCCGGCACAGCAGCCGCAGCGACCCGTTCCCCGCGAAACACCGCCGCGCCTCGTCGAGCGGGTCCCACAACCGCCCGTCCGGCGTGCGTATCCAGTGGTCGCCGCCGCTCGCCCACCACTCGGCACCGGTCTGGCGGACGATCACCTCACCGGCGTACGCCCCGAATCCGCGCAGCACCGTCTCGACGGCGGCGTACGGAGTCTCCTCGCGGCGCAGGTCGTCGATCATCCGGTCGACGCGCCACAGACTCTGTGCCGAGTAGTCGAGCCGCACGCGTGCCCCCTCGCGCATGGTCGCCACCGCGTCCGCCGCCCACCGCACCGGCTTCGTCGCCGCCGCGGGCCTGGTTTCGTACTGTGTCGTCACACCCACAAGAGCGTTCCGGACGTGGCGTTCGTCACCCGGATCCGGACACCTCTCACATGTGTGGTCCGCCGGTGAGTGACGCTTCACGGTTCCCGTGCGCTCCAGTCACTGATGAGCATGTACTTCCACTTCCGCGCCGTACCGCCCGCGGCCCTGCGCAACAGCCCGGCCTGGCTGGAGAAGCTCTTCGAGGACGACTGGAACGCCGTACGCGAGCGGATCGGCCGGCATCGCGAAGAGATCCTGGACAAGGGCTACCTCGACAACGAACTCCTCTACGCCGGCACGCGCGGCGACGAGGGACCGCACACCCATGTGGTGCTCGGTGGCCGCCCGATACCGCACCGCGACCCCGGCCTGCCTCCGTTCCTGCTGCTCACCGCCGCCCAGACGGGCCGGGTCGCCGCCTATCTCGCCGAGGCCGACTTCGAGGACCTGTGGCTGGACGCGCGCGACCTGCTGCTGCCGACGTACGGCGGCACGGACACCGAGCCGGAGGTGCACGGCGTCTTCGCGGCGGCCCACCGCGACCTCACCGCGTTCTACGGGCAGACGGCGCACTACGGCGACGCGGTGGTGAAGTGGCTCGTGCCGTGAGGGACACAGGGATGTAGGGGCGTAAGGCTCCTCGGAGCGAGGCGGCGGTCAACGCGTGCCGCGTGCCCGTCGTGACACCACCGCCCGCAGGACGCGCCGTCCCTCGACGGAGACCTCCAGGGCGCGGCGCAGCCCGGCCGTGTCGTGTCCGGCGAGTACCTCCAGGACGGTGACCTGGCGCCGCAGTTCGGCGGCGGCGAGCGGCGGCATGCCCTCCGTACGGCCCTCGCGGCGGGCGTCGAGCGGGACGTCGTCCGCGGCCGGATCGAGCAGCCGGTGGATCCGCAGCGAGGCGACGGAGCACGCGTCGGCCCACGCCCGCATCTCTGCGGCGTCCAGCGCGGCCGGAGCGGCGTCGAGCATCCGGCGGGCGTGGTCGGCGGCCTCGTCCTCGGCGGCGTCGGCGGACCCGGCGAGCTTGTCCCGCGCGCCCCGCAGCCCCGTCTCCCAGTCGCCGGCACCGCTGTCGGCGAGGCTCGCCCACAGCGGCCGCAGGATCTCGTCGTCGCCGCCCAGCAGGGGCACGCACCGATCCAAACAAGCCAACCCGCTGGCGGCCAGTCCGCGTTCGTCGGCCTGAGCGATCAGCTCCACCAGACTCATCCACGCCTCCCTGAGGGGTGCCGCCGAGCCGTCCGGAGCCCGGTAACACCGCTTCGCCTGCGAAACTCCCTAACGGAGCCCGCACTTCCCCTTACTGCGTGCAACGGCCCCGGAGTGTCACAGGGGCACCACGGTCAGCCGGTCGAGCAGCCGGAAGAACAGGTTTTCGGCCAATGGGTCGGGGTCGGCGGTCAGCACGTCCAGCAGTCCCCCGGCGTCCACCGCCCGCCCCGCCTCCTCGGCCCAGGCGGCGGCCCGTTCGGCGGCGTCGGACGGCTCCAGGAAGTAGTCCTCCAGCGCGAGACCCTCCTGACCGGCGCCGATGTATCCGGCCATGGCCGCCCGCGCCAGACAGGTCGTCCAGGCCCCGCTCTCCGGCCCGGCCGCCTCGACGACCACACAGGCGCTGTCCATCACATACCCGAACAGCGCGGGCGCCCCGGTCTCCCGGGCCAGCGCGTTCATGCTGCCGACGTCCCCGTCCCCGCTCGGGTACTCCCACACCTGCCAGCCGTCGGCCGCCTCACTCCTGGGACTCAGCCCCTCGGCCGCCCCGGCCAGCGCCTCCAGCTCCTTGAGCGGCCGCTCGCTGCGGCCCACGACGAAATACCCCCAGTAGCCCATTCCGGCTCCCCCCGGCACACTCTCGGCTGCGGCTCGGGCCGAATACACCACAGTCGCACGGCAGTTCGCAGCCGTATCGGACAATCCGCCGCGACTCAGGCGGGCAGCGGGGCGGGGCCGGCGAGGGCCTTCTCGTACTGCATGCGGTTCAGCCGCAGCACGACGGCGATGGCGAGGGCTGCGGCCACTACGTCCATCGTGTCCGAGAACATCAGCTGCCCCACGGCATCGTGGATCTCGTCAGGGCTCTCTGCCTTGCGGTACGCGGTGGACGCGGCCCTGCCGGAGAGCAGCGAGATCACCCAGAACGTCCACCAGCCGTCGACCAGACCGTGCGGCCGGGGCGCGCTCCAGGGACTGCTGGCGTTCCAGATGTCCAGCGTCATCCGGCGCGGGTACCAGAGGTTGACGATCGGCACGAGCCAGCCCCAGACCACCCAGCCGCGCTTCTTCTCGTGCCCGTACGGGTCGAAGACCTCGGCGTTGACCCGTACCCGGTGGAACCAGCACAGGAAGAGGACGGCGGTGGTGAGCAGCGCGACGGTCTGGACGACACCGGCCGCGGAGTAGAGCCGGTCCGCGAGCTCGGCCCGTCCGTCGAGGAGGGCGCCGCTCTCCAGGTCGCCGCTGACGTCGCGCACGAAGAAGCCCGCGCCGAGGGCGAACAGGTCGGTGGCGATGACCACGCCGAGCCCCGCGACGGCGGCGCGTCCGAGCCCGATCGGCGATTGCAGCCAGGCGGCCGGGGCGATGAAGTGGTCATGGCGGTTGTCGATCACGAGTGGGGAACATACGTTCGCCAACCCGGTAAGTCCAGGCTCCTTCTCAACCCAGCCGGTCCGCCAAGGACTTGAACTCCGTCCAGGTCAGCGGGGGCTTGTCCGCGTCCCACAGCTTCTGCACGAGCGCCCGCAGCGGCAGCCGGATGCCGGCCGCGATCTGCTCCTGGGTCTGGGCACCCGGATAGTCGCCCCACACCGCGAAGGAGCCGCCGAGG
>JABFXD010000963.1 GCA_013361925.1 Streptomyces sp.
GACCCGCGCTTCGCCGAGCTCCGCGCCGGCCTGCTGGAACGGCTCGGTGTCGACACCGCCGCCGAAGCCGCCTGAACCACCGCCCCCACCCCATGAACGGAACCGTCATGCGACGACGCCTCGCCCCCGCCGCCCTGCTCCTCCCCCTCGCCCTCCTGCTCACCGCCTGCGGCGGCAGCGCGACCGCCGGCACCGGCTCCGACACCGACGGCCAGGGCTCCCTCACCCTCAACGTCGGTGACCAGAAGGGCGGTTCGGAGGCGATCCTGCGGGCCGCCGGCGAACTCAAGGGCCTCGACTACAAGATCAAGTGGTCCACGTTCACCTCCGGCCCGCCGCTGCTGGAAGCCGTCAACGCCAAGGCCGTCGACATCGGCGGGGTCGGCAACACCCCGCCGGTGTTCGCCGCCGGCGCGGGTTCGAAGATCACGGTCGTGTCCGCGTTCCACGGCACGTCCAAGGGAGACGCCATCCTCGTGCCGAACGGCTCGAAGCTGACGAAGCCCGCGCAGCTGAAGGGCAGGTCCATTGCCGTGGCGCAGGGTTCGTCCGCCAACTACCAGTTGGTCGCCTCGCTGAGGAAGGCCGGGCTGAGCCTCGGCGACGTGCGGGTGAAATACCTCCAGCCGGCCGACGCGCTCGCCGCGTTCACCTCCGGCAAGGTCGACGCGTGGGCGGTCTGGGACCCGTACACCTCGCAGGTGCTCCAGTCGAAGCAGGGGCGGATCCTGACCACCGGTGACGGGATCACCAACGGGCTGACCTTCCAGGTGGCGGCGCCCTCCGCGCTCCAGGACAAGGAGAAGGCCGCCGCCGTCAAGGACTACCTGGAGCGGCTGCGGCGGGCCACGGCCTGGGTGCACGACCACCAGGAGGAGTGGGCCGAGGTCTGGGCGAAGGACACCGGGCTGCCCTACGAGGTCGCGCTGGCCTCGGTGCGGCGGACGAACGCCACCCGGATCTCGGTCGCGGTCGACAAGCCGCTGGTCGCCTCCGAACAGGAGATCGCGGACACCTTCACCGAGCTGAAGCTGATCCCGCACAAGGTCGACTTCGGCGCCTTCGTGGACACGCGCTTCAACGGCGATCTGCCGCCGTCCACCACGGCGGCGCGCGGCGAGGGCTAGGCAGGGAAGATCCACGGCCCCGGGGCTGTTGGTAGAAAGGTGAACAACACTGAGGTCGTGGTCATAGGCGCTGGTCAGGCAGGTCTCTCCAGCGCCTATCACCTGCGCCGAACCGGTTACGAGCCCGGGCACGACTTCGTCGTGCTGGACCACTCCCCCGGCCCGGGCGGCGCCTGGCAGTTCCGGTGGCCCTCACTGACGTACGGCAAGGTGCACGGGATGCACGCGCTGCCGGGGATGGAGCTGACCGGCGCCGACCCCGCGCGGCCGTCCTCCGAGGTGATCACCGAGTACTTCGACACCTACGAGCGGACCTTCGACCTGCGAGTGCGGCGGCCCGTGGATGTCCACGCGGTGCGGAAGGGCGAGGACGGGCGGCTGCTCGTCGAGACCTCGGCCGGGACCTGGGCGACCAGGGCGCTGATCAACGCGACCGGCACCTGGGACCGACCCTTCTGGCCGCGCTATCCCGGGCAGGAGACCTTCCGGGGGCGGCAGTTGCACACCGCGCAGTACCCGGGACCCGAGGAGTTCGCGGGGCAGCGGGTCGTGGTGGTGGGCGGAGGCGCGTCCGGTACCCAGCACCTGATGGAGATCGCCCCGTACGCGGCCGGCACCACCTGGGTGACCCGTCGGCCGCCCGTCTTCCGCGAGGGCCCCTTCACCGAGGACGTCGGGCGGGAGGCCGTGGCGCTGGTCGAGGAGCGGGTGCGGCAGGGGCTGCCGCCGAAGAGCGTGGTGTCGGTGACCGGACTGCCGCTCAACGACGCGATCCGTCAGGCCCTCGCCGACGGCGTCCTCGACCGGCAGCCCATGTTCGACCGGATCACCCCGCAGGGCGTGGCCTGGAACGACGGACGGCATGTCGACGCCGACGTCATCCTGTGGGCGACCGGGTTCCGGGCCTCCATCGACCATCTGGCGCCGCTGAAGCTGCGTGAGCCCGGCGGCGGCATCCGCGTCGAGGGCACGCGCGCGGTCGCCGACCCTCGGATCCACCTGGTCGGCTACGGCCCCTCGGCCAGCACCATCGGCGCCAACCGGGCGGGGCGGGCGGCCGTGCGGGACATCAGACGACTGCTGGCCGGGGAGCCGGTCGCCGCCTGACACCCCGGGACGTCACTTGGTGGACCGCGCGCTCTTCTTCTGGTTGGCGTTGAACTCGGCCACGTTGCGCAGGTGTTCCTCGTAGTCGGCCGTGAAGCGGGTGTCCCCCGGCTTGACCGTGACGAAGTACAGCCAGTCGCCCGGCGCCGGCGTGATCGCGGCACGCATCGCGTCCTCGCCCGGGTTGTCGATCGGGGTCGGGGGAAGCCCCATGCGCTGGTACGAGTTGTAGGGGCTGTCGATCCGGGTGTCGGCGTCGGACGTCTTCAGCGTGGCGCGGTTCAGCGCGTAGTTGATGGTGGAGTCCATCTGGAGCGGCATCCCGCGCTCCAGCCGGTTGAAGACGACCCGGGCCACCTTCCCCATGTCGGCCTTGGTGGCGGCCTCGGCCTGGACGATGCTCGCGATGGTCACCGCCTGGTACACGTTCATCGCGTTGCGCTGGGCGCCGGCGGCGATGGGCGCGCCGTTGAACTTCTTGTTCGCGGTGTCGACCATGAACGACAGCAGCGACTCCGGCGTGGACTTCTCGTCCAGCGGATACGTCGCCGGGAAGAGCCAGCCCTCCGGGTTGCCCTCGGCGTCGGTCGGAAGTTTCAGGCCGGCCTTGGTCAGGGCCTTCCTGGTGGTGCCGGCCGGGCGGGCGAGGGCCTTGTCGACGGCGTCGTACACCTGGCTGGAGCGCCAGCCCTCCGGGATGACCAGCGAGGTGGGCTTGGCGTCCTCGTCGCTCTGCAGACTCAGCAGCGGCACCGCCACGGCGGTGCCGGCCACGACGGCCCCGGTCGCGATGAGGGCGAGTCGGCCCCGGCGCGTCAGTCGAATCGTGCTCCGTGGCGGAGTGTTCTGGTACATGCGGGCACGGTAACGGTCATATCGTCACAAACCCGGCATATCTTCAGCTTGTCGGTTCCAGTTGAGCATCCCGGCGTAGGAGGGCGGCGTAGCGTCCGTCCAGTTCCAGCAGTTCCTCGTGGGTGCCGCGTTCGGCGGGGCGGCCGGAGTCCAGGACCACGATCTGGTCGGCACCCCGGACGGTGGACAGCCGGTGCGCGATCGTGAGCGTGGTGCGGTTGGCGGACAGCGCGTCGATGGCTTCCTGGACGGCCCGCTCGGTGCGGTTGTCCAGCGCGCTGGTCGCCTCGTCGAGGATCAGGACCGGCGGATCGCGCAGGATCGTGCGGGCGATGGCCAGCCGCTGCTTCTCGCCGCCGGAGAAACGGTGACCGCGCTCGCCGACGACGGTGTCGTAGCCGTCGGGCAGGTGCGCGATGTGGTCGTGGATCTGGGCCGCCTTCGCCGCCGCGTGCAGTTCCTCGTCGGTGGCGTCGGGCTTGGCGAAGCGCAGGTTGTCGGCGACCGAGGCATGGAAGAGGTACGTCTCCTGGGAGACGACGCCGACCGCGCGGGCGAGCGTGTCGAAGTCGAGGTCGCGGACGTCGACGCCGTCGAGGGTCACCCGGCCGCCGGTCACGTCGTACAGACGCGGCACGAGATGGCCCAGCGTGGACTTGCCGGCGCCGGTCGGGCCGACGACCGCGAGGCTGCTGCCCGCCGGGACGGTGATGTCGACGCCGTCGAGCGTGGCGGCGCCCTTCTCGTCGTACCGGAACTCGACGTTCTCGAACCGGACCTCGCCCTTGACGGTGTCCAGGTGGACGGGGTTCTCCCGCTCGGTGATGTCTATCGGCAGGTCGAGGTACTCGAAGATGCGCTGGAAGAGGGCGAGGGACGCCTGTATCTGGACGCCGGTGCCGAGCAGGCTGACCGCCGGGCGGAACAGGCCCTGCTGGAGCGAGACGAAGGCGACGATGGTGCCGATCGAGACGTCCGGGCCGCCCATCTGGAGGGCGAGGCCGGCGGTCCAGTAGATGACGGCGGGCATGGCCGCCATGACGATCGTGATGACGGCCATGCGCCAGCGCCCCGCCATGTTCGACTTCACTTCCAGGTCGACCAGACGCTCGGACTCCTCGGAGAAGGACTGCGTGAGCGAGTCGGAGCGGCCCATCGTGCGGCCCAGGAGGATGCCGCTGACGGAGAGCGACTCGGTGACCGTGGCGGCCATCGCGGCCATCTGCTTCTGGCGCTGGGTGGTGATCTTCTTGCGTTCGTTGCCGACCCGGCGGCTGATCCACACGAAGACGGGGAGCAGGAGCAGCGAGACGACGGTGAGGCGCCAGTCGAGGGCGATCATCGCGACGATCGTGGCGACGACGCTGGTGACGTTGGAGACCAGGGAGGTCGCGGTGGAGGTGACGGTGGCCTGCATGCCGCCGATGTCGTTGGCGATGCGGGACTGGACCTCGCCGGTCCGGGTGCGGGTGAAGAACGCCAGTGACATGCGCTGGAGGCGGTCGTAGACGGCGGTGCGCAGGTCGTGCATGACGCGCTGGCCGACCGTCGTGGAGATCAGGGTCTGCAGGACGCCGAAGACGCTGGTCAGCACCGCGCTGAGGATCATGCCGAGCGCCAGCAGGCTGAGCAGTCCGGTGCGGCCCTCGGGGATCGCGACGTCCAGCGTCTCCTTCAGCATGAAGGGGGTGGCGACGGAGACCAGCGAGGCGGCGCCGACGAGCAGGCCGACGACGGCGAGACGGCTGCGGTAGGGGCGGAAGAGCTTCAGGATGCGGCGGACCTGCCGGGGCTGCTCCGGAGACTCGGAGTCAGCGGGCGGCGTCCATCTGGATGCGTTGTCGGGGTGCATGGGCTCCTTCGGGAGGCTGGTCGAAGCGGATTCACGGACCTTAGCTCATAGTTACCTATACTCACAATGCACATAGTCCTGTTATTGTTCCCGTATGACGACCCCCGATTCCGACGGTCTGCTCGCCGAGCAGTTGCTCCGCTTCACGCGGCGTGTGCATCGCATCCAGAAGCGGCACATCGAGCAGAGCGGCATGGGAGTCACCCCGGCCCAGTCCCGTTTGCTGCGCACCCTCGCGCACTACGGCTCGCCGCCGCGCATGGCCGATCTCGCCGAGCGGCTGGAGGTGGTCCCGCGCGCGGTGACGACGCTGGTCGACGGCCTGGAGGCGGGCGGCAAGGTGCGGCGCATGCCGGATCCGACGAACCGGCGGGTCATCCGGATCGAGCTCACGGACGACGGGCGCAAGGCGCTGCGTGAGCTGCGGGGGGCGCGGCGGTCCGCGGCGGCGGAGATCCTGGCGCCGCTGACGGAGGAGCAGCGGCGGGTGCTGGGCGACTTGCTGGACACCTTGGTGGACGGGGACCCGCCCGAGCCGGGCAAGCGCTGCTGACAGCGTGAAGAGGGCCGCGGCTGGTCGCCGCGGCCCTCTTCGGTTGGCTGATGTCAACTGGCCTCGGTCACCGTCTCCTTGGTCTGCCGGGCG
>JABFXD010000807.1 GCA_013361925.1 Streptomyces sp.
ACGGTGCGTCTGGTGGGGTTCACGAGCGGGTGCCTCCTTGTGGGGTGGGGAGTACCTGGTCGGACGTGACGACTTCGGTGATGCCGCGCGCGGCGAGGTGGGCGGCGTCGGCGGCGTGCGTGTCGAGCACGGTGGTGGGGCGGGCCCCGTCGGCGACCAGCCGGAAGAAGGCCTCGTAGACGGGGCCGCCGGGTGCGCACTGTGAGCGCCGTGACGGGTGGGCGGGGACGACGAGGGCGGTGGTGCGGGCGGCCGGGGCGTAGGTGTGCTCTTGGGCCGCCTTCGCCAGCGCGTGGGCGATGTCCTTGGGCCGGCGGTCGTTGGTCAGCAGGCCGAGCCCGTATTCGAGCGAGGGGAAGTCGGCCAGTTCCCGGGACACGTCGTGGGAGCACCACCAGGTGATGCCCCACAGGTCGGGGCAGTCCAGGGCGTTGGCGACGGTGGCCTCGGTGAAGGCGGCGGCGTGCTCGGGCGGGACGAGGGGCGCGGGGGCGCCGACCTCCTGGAGCCAGACGGGGCGGTGCGGCTCGGCGGCCCATGCCTTGCTCAGCTCGACGAGGTAGGCGGCGTGGTGCTCGGTCGGCACGGAGGTGCGGCCGTGCCGCTGGGCGGTGCCGTTGAACACCCAGGAGTGCACGGCCGTGACCCCGCCGAGCCGGGCGGCCTGGGCCGGGGTGAAGGGCTGGTCGTCCTGGTACCAGGTGGCGTCGTACTCGGCGTGCAGATGCAGCCGTCCGGGGGCGCCCTCCTCGCACGCGGCCAGCAGACGCGTCAGCCACGCGTCGATCTGGTCGGACGTGGCCCGGTCGGGGTCGGGGTGGGGGCCCGCCGAGAACTGGTTGACCTCGTTGCCGAGGGTCATGCCGAGGAAGTTGGGCCGGTCGGCCAGCGCTGCGGCGAGCGTGCGCAGGTAGGCCGCCTGGCCCTCGACGACGTCCGGGTCGGTGAACAGATTGCGCCGATGCCAGGTCCTGGTCCACGCGGGCAGGAAGTCGAAACTGCTCAAGTGCCCTTGCAGACCGTCGACGTTGACGTCGAGGCCGCGTTCGGCGGCGGCGTCCGTCAACCGCACGAGCTGGTCCACGGCGGCGGGGCGGATGAGGGTGCGGTTGGGCTGGAAGTACGGCCACAGCGGGAAGACCCGGATGTGGTCGAGGCCCAGGGCGGCGATCGAGTCGAGGTCGGCCCGGACGGAGTCGAGGTCGAAGTCGAGCCAGTGGTGGAACCACCCTTCGCTGGGGGTGTAGTTGACGCCGAAGCGCACGGCAGCAGGCATGCGTGTCCTTGTGACGGAGGTACCGGGGTCGGGTCAGCCCTTGACCGCGCCCTCCCCCACCCCGCGGAAGAAGTACCGCTGGAGGCAGGCGAAGAGGGCGATCAGCGGGGCCACGGCGATGACCGTGCCCGCGGCGACGAGGCGTTCGTCGTTGGCGAAGGTGCCGTGCAGATAGTTGAGGCCGATGGTGAGCGTGAACCTGGACGGGTCGCTCAGCACGATGAGCGGCCACAGGAAGTCGTCCCAGGCGCCCATGAAGGCGAAGATCGCGACGACGGCGAGGGTGCCCCTGACCGAGGGGACCGCGATCCGCAGGAACCGCTGCCAGACGTTGGCGCCGTCGACGTAGGCCGCCTCCTCGATCTCGTACGGCAGGTTGAGGAAGGCGTTGCGCATCAGCAGGACGTTCATGGCGCCGATGCAGCCCGGCAGGACGACGCCGATCAGGGTGTTGTTGAGGCCGAGCTCCCGCATGGTCGTGAACTGGGCGATGATGATGCCCTCCACCGGTACGAGCATCGCCAGGACGAAGGCGAGGGTGGCGATCCGGCGGCCCCGGTAGCGGAGCCGGGCCAGGGCGTATCCGGCGAGGGCGGAGCCGACGCAGTTGGTGACGACGTTGGCGGTGGCGACCTTCAGGGAGTTGAACGCGTAGTCCCAGACGGGGATGGTGTCCGCGACGCGTTCGTAGTTGTGCAGGGTGGGGTGTTGGGGCAGGAAGGTCGGCGGTGAGCTGTAGATGTCCTCGGTGGGGCCCTTCAGGGACGTCGACAGCTGCCAGAGGAACGGGCCCACGGTCAGGGCGAGGACGGCGAGCAGCAGCACGTACCGGAGCGCCAACTCCCCCGCGCGTACTCGGGTCATGACTCACTCCTGCGGTCGGCCCGCAGCACGAGCAGCATCAGTGCGACGGTGACGACGAAGACGACGACGGAGATCGCGGACGCGTAGCCGACGCGTCCGGTCAGTCCGGTGCCGGTGCGCTGGACGAGCATCACGAGCGTGGTGTCCTCGCCCGCCGGGCCGCCGCTCGGGCCCGCCATCAGGTACACCTCGGAGAACACCTTGAAGGCGGCGACCGACGACAGCGCCCCGACCAGTGCCATGGTCGAGCGGACGGCGGGCACGGTCACCGCGAAGAAGCGCCGTACGGCACCCGCTCCGTCCACGGCCGCGGCCTCGTGCAGTTCCCGCGGGACGTTCGCCAGCGCCGCCAGGTAAATGATCATGTAGTAGCCGAGGCCCTTCCAGACCGTGACGGCCATCGCGCTCATCAGGAGCAGCCACTGGTCGCTCAGGAAGCCGACCCGGCCCACCCCGACGGCCTCCAACAGGGCGTTGATCAGGCCGCGTTCGTCGAGGAGCCACACCCAGATCAGGCCGACCACGACGATCGAGGCGACGACCGGGGTGTAGAAGGCGGACCGGAAGAAGGTGATGCCGGGGATGTTCTTCTGCACGAGCAGCGCGAGCAGCAGCGGCAGGATCACCAGGGCGGGGACGACTCCGAGGACGTACAGCACACTGTTGCGCAGCCCGATCCAGAACATGTCGTCGTGCAGCAGCTCGCGGAAGTTGGCGAGTCCGACGAACTCGCCCGGGATCAGGGTGCGGCGGTCGGTGAAGGCGTTCACCAGGGTCGACACGAACGGGTACAGGATGAACGCGCCGATGATCAGCAGGCCGGGCGCGGCGAACAGCCAGGGGCTGGTGGGCAGGTGGCGCCGGACACGCGCCGGACGTGTCCGGGGACCGGTCGACGGCATCAGCATGGCTAGCCCTGCTGCTGGAGCAGCGTGTCGCAGGCCTTGACAGCGTTGTCGAGGGCTTCCTTGGGGCTCTCCTTGCCCTGCAGCGCCTTGGCGACCTCGTTGCGCAGCGCCGTCTTCATCTGCTCGCTGAACAGCACCGGCGTGTAATTGACGGCGGTCTTCAGGGACTTGGCGGCCGCGATCCGCACCCGGGTCTCGTCCGTCCCGTCCTCCTTGGTGAAGTACGGGTCGTCGAGGGAGCCGGCGGTGCTGGGGAAGATGGCGACCTGCCGGGCGAAGGACATCTGGTGCGTGGCGTCGGTGACGTAGTGCGCGAAGGCGACCGCGGCGGGCTTCCTCTTGCTCTGCGCGTTGACCATCACACCCATCACGTACATGTTGGCGTGGCCGGTGCTGGTGATCTGGTCGGTGATGCCGATGTTCTTGTAGAGGTTCGGCGCCTGCTTCTTGAAGTTGCCGAGGTCGAGGGCGCTGCCCGGGTTCATGGCGACGGCCTCGGTGAGGAACTTCTTGCCGGACGACTCGGGGGTGGCGGTGAGCGCCTGCGGGTCGAGGGCCTTGGCGTCGTACAACTCCTTGTACTTGGTGAGGAGTTCGACGCCCTTGGTGTCGTTGAAGGCGAAGGCGGTGCCGGCCGGGTTCATGAGCTCGACGCCGTAGCGGCCGAAGTCCTCGATGGTGGGGACGTTGGCGAGGGTGGAGACCTCTCCGTCGCTGTTCTTCGCGATCTGGAGGGCGTCGGTGAAGAGTTCGTCGTAGGTCTTCGGCGGCTGGTCGGGGTCGAGGCCGGCCTTCTTGAACAGGGACTTGTTGTAGAACAGCGGCCCGGTGTTGAGGTACCAGGGGAAGGCGTAGGTGCCGGTCATGCCGGGTATCCGGTGGCTGGCCCAGGCGCCTTCCAGGTACTCCTTCTTGTACCGCGCCGCCGCCTTGTCGAGGTCGAGCGCGAGGCCGGCCTTGGCGAGCGGGGCGACGAGGTCCGGGGAGACGTTGACGACGTCGGGCAGGGTGCCGCCGGCGGCGTCGGCGCTGATCTTGTCGGCGTAGCCCTCGGCGGGCTGGTCGATCCATTTGACCTCGGTACCGGGGTACTTCTTCTCGAAGTCGGCGATCAGGCCTTCGAAATACGGCTTGAAGTTGGCCCTGAGGTTCCAGGTCTGGAAGGTGATGTCGCCCTCGACCTTGCCGGAGGCGTCGGTCGAGCCTCCGCCGTCGTCCCCGGAGCCGCAGGCGCTCAGCGGCAGGACGAGGCAGACGGCGGCGGCGACCAGGGCTCTACGGGAAACAGGCACGGCGAAACGGCCTCCTTGGGCAGCGGGTGGGTGCGACGGGGCGGGTGCGGCGGGTTGGCCGACGACGCAGACCCTGCACGCCTCGCCGAGGGCCCGTCAATAACTCTCGCAGGGCTAATCGAATTAGTGACTAATGCGGTTTAGCCACTTGAGCACTGAACCGCATTAGTGCATGCTGGCGCGGAATCTTCGCAGGAATGGGGAAGCACGTGTCAGGCAAGCGCTCACCGGCCCGACGGCCCACGATGAAGGACATCGCGCGGCATGCCGGCGTCTCCCAGAGCGCGGTCTCCTTCGCCCTCAACGGCCGGCCCGGCGTCTCCGAGGACACCCGGGACCGGGTGCGGCAGGTCGCCGAGGAACTGGGCTGGCGGCCCAGTACGGCGGCGCGCGCCCTGTCGGGCGAGGGAGCCGCGACGGTCGGCTTCGTACTCGCCCGCCCGGCGCACACCCTGGGCGTGGACTCCTTCTTCCTCCAGCTCGTCTCCGGCATCCAGGAGGTGCTCGCGGAGCGCCATCTCGGGCTGCTCTTCCAGGTGGTGGAGGACGTGGCCGACGAATGCGGGGTGTACCGGCGCTGGTGGGCCGAGCACCGGGTGGACGGAGTGCTGGTGGTCGACCCGCGCACCGCCGACCCGCGCCCGGACGTCCTCGACGAACTCGGCCTGCCCGCCGTGGTGATCGGCGGCGCACCCGACGAGCGCCACCCCGGTCTGTCGACGGTGTGGGCGGACGACGCGGGCGCGATGGCCTCGGTGGTGGACGGGCTGTACGCCCTCGGCCACCGCCGGATCGTGCACATCGCGGGCCTGCCGGGGCTCGCCCACACCGAACGCCGTATCCGCACCCTGCGCGCCGAGGCCGAGCGGCGCGGCCTCAGCGGGGTGCGGTCGGTGACCACCGACTACTCCGACGCCGAGGGCGCCGCCGTCACCCGCCGGGTCCTGGAGGCCGCCGACCCGCCGACCGCGCTGATCTACGACAACGACGTGATGGCCGTCGCCGGTGCCGCCGCCGCGACCGAGCTGGGCCGGTCCGTGCCCAGGGACGTGTCGGTGGTCTCCTGGGAGGACTCGGCGCTGTGCCGCATGGTCAGGCCATGGCTGTCCGCCCTGTCCCGGGACAGCGTCGAGTTCGGGCGTACGGCGGCCAGGGAGCTGACGGCCCTGCTGGACGGCGGCCCGGCGCGGACCGTACGGGTGCCGGTGCCGCGGCTGATCGAGCGGGGCAGTACGGGCGCGGC
>JABFXD010000490.1 GCA_013361925.1 Streptomyces sp.
GTGGACCGCGAACGTGTCCTCCACCTCCAGCCGGCACCACGCGCCGCCGTCCCGCAGCATCACCCGCACCAGCCCCAGCCCGACGTCCAGCGGCACCCGCGCCCCGTCATGGAAGCCGCCGCGACCCGACGGGAAGAGCGCGTCCAGACCGAAGTCCTCCCTCGCGGGCTCCGCACCGAAATGGACGAGCGAGGAAACCTCCGGCTCCCGTACGACCAGATGATCGACGCCGGTGTCCGCGGCGAAGGCGGCCACCGCCTTGAGATAGGCCGTCTCGACCGCGCCGTGGTCGCTGACGACGTTCGCGGGGCCGTGGTAATGGCCGCGCTCGTCGCGGTCGGCGGGGTCGTACTTGGTGACGCGGTAAACGTGGCTGGGCATGACGGCATCCTTCCGCACCGGCACGGCCGGGCCCTAGCGTGGCCGATCATGAAGATCCTGATCGTCGGCGGCAGCGGCTTTCTCGGCCGGGAGGTCGCCGAACAGGCAAAGGCCGCCGGGCACACCGTGACGGCGACCTTCGCGACCCACGCGGGTGACCTGACCGGGGTGCGCTGGCTGCCGCTGGACCTGCGGCGGGCGGACGAGATCGACGCGACGCTCGATGAGACCGGGCCCGATGTAGTCGTCAACGCGGCTTACCGCAAGGGCGACTGGGCCACGACGGCCGACGGGGCGGCCCGGTTGGCGCGGACGGCGGGCGCGCGTGCGTGCCGGCTGGTGCACGTGTCGAGCGACGCCGTCTTCTCCGGCTCCGCCGTCCCCTACGACGAGTCCGCCACGCCGGATCCGGTCACGCCGTACGGCGCCGCGAAGGCCGCCGCCGAGACGGCGATCCGGCTGCTCGCCCCCGACGCCGTCATCGCCCGCACCTCACTGATCGTCGGCGACGGCGACTCGGACCACGAGGAGTTCGTCCATGAGCTGGCCGAGGGGCGGCGCCAGGGCGTGCTGTTCACCGATGTCATCCGTTGCCCCGTCCATGTCGCCGACCTCGCCGCGGCACTGCTGGAGCTGGCCGTCACCGACCACACGGGAGTGCGCCACCTCGGCGGACCCGACGCGGTCAGCCGCCACGAGCTCGGCGTCCTGATCGCCGCCCGCGACGGACTGGACGCGACGAGACTGCCCACCGGACGCCACGCCGACCGGAACACCCCGGGCGCGCTGGACGTCCGCCTGGACAGCGGGCGGACGCAGCGCACCCTGCGGACGAGGCTGCGCGGCGCCCGCGAATTCCTGCGGCGCGGAGAGTGACACGGGGCCGCCCCTCGGCGGAGTGCCGCTCTCAGACCACCGGCTGCCCGACACCCAGCAGATTGCCCTCGCTGTCCCGGAACCAGGCGGCGCGTTCCCCACGGGCCCCCTTGCTCGGGTAGTTCCCGTCGATGTCGGCGATCCCGTCCTTCGTCCGGAGCCCCGGCACGTCGACCTCCTCGAACGTCACCCCGCGCTGCCGCAGCCGCGCCACGACGCCGTCGAGGTCGTCGACCTCCCACCCCATCTGCGTGAAGGTGCCGGGGGCCGCCCCCGCCGACCTGAACAGGGCGAACTCCGTCCCACCACACCGGTACAACAACCCGCCGGGCCGCTCGTCGACCGGCTCGAGCCCGAGCACCTCGGAGTAGAAACGCCGCGCCCGCTCAAGATCCTGCGCGGGCAGCCTCGTCGCCACGCGACCCCGGGCCAGAATGTTCTCGTCGTGTGCGTTCATGGCTCCACTGTGCGCCTGTGGGACCTTCGCGGCGGCTATGAGGTCTCGGACTCGCATGCTCCGACGACTTGCTGTTCCTCCTTGGACAGCGTGACCTTGTTGCCCCCGGCCTGGTTCTCTGCGTTCTTCTTGCACGCGGAGGCCTGCACACTGAGTTGGTTGATCGCTGCCTGCGCCTCCGAGCGGCTCTCGTACGCGATCGTGTCCTCGATATTGCTCTGCTGGTACAACGACAGGTACTTGAGCTCGATCTCCGGATGCGTCCGGTCGACCGACCCCTTGCCAATACCGGCGAAAGTGTCGCTGATGCCCCGGTACAAGGCCACGTGATCACCGTCCTTGCCCACGTAGTACTGGGTCTGCGTCCACTGGTAGAAGCCGAAAAGCCCGCCGCCCATCGCCGTCAGGCACACCCCGGTCAGCGCCGCGATCAGTATCCTGCGGCGCGTCCAGCGCCGGCCTCGTGGCCACCGGAACCGCCACCCCTCGCCCGATGGCGGCGGCGGCATGGTCGGCGGAGGGCCGAATGCGGGAGCGGACGGAGTGGGTGCCGCCTCGGGCATCGCGACGATGCTCATCGCCGCCGTGTCGCGGCCCGGCCAGGGCGAGGGGTTCTGGTGCGGGGCCGGGGCGGCGCCGGGACGGGGCAGGAAGAAGAAGTCGTGCGTGGGGATGTCGGAGACGATGCGCAACAGCTGCGGGTCGCCCTTCTTGCCGTAGGCGCGGTGCAGTTCCGTGACACGGTCCTGCACGGCGTCGCGGAACTCGGCGAGAGCGAGCGGCCGCCCGTGCGGGTGGGCGGCCACCACGTCGGCGATGGACCGCGAGAAGATGCTGAACGATTCGCCCGGGCGCGTGCCGTGGTCGCGGCCGTCCCGCACCTGTTCGTGCGGGCGGACGAACAGGGACAGCTGGGCCGGCGAGCAGCCGTACAGATAGGCCACCTTCCTGCGCAGGGCCGCGCTGATCTGCTGGCGCCCCCACTCCCTGACACCTGCCACGCTCATGGAGTCCTGTTCGATGCCCTCGCGGCAGGCGTCGATGAGGAACACCACATGGTCGGCGGGGGTCTCGTCGAGGTGTCGTCGCCAGTCGATGGGAACGCACCCCGACTCGAAGGGGTGAACGTCCTCGTCGATGTCCTCCGGCACCAGAAAGTCCTGGCCACGCGCGTGCACCCCGTGTCCACTCAGAAGGATGAACGCGGTGTCGCCGGGCCGTACTCGGCGCAGGAAGCCGATGACGCGGGCGTTGATGTAGTTCGCGGAGATCTGCTTGCCGCCGGGGCGCCGGGCGAGCACCTGGACGTCGGCGAACCCGCGCCCGGTGAGTACCGCGCCGAGCCGGGTGAGATCGCCGGGGACGAACGGCAGCGGCTGGATGCCGCGCATCTCGTAGTCGCTGGCGCCGATGAGCAGCGCGCGGTGGTGCCCCATGACCGGTGTCCGGTCACTGCCGGAAGACGAGGACGATGCCGCGACTGCTCTGCACCTGCGCGCTGCCCACGAACTGCACCCCGCCGGCTGCCGTCACCTGTACGGACAGCTGGGCCTCTCGCAGGGGAAGGGGTCCGCCCCGTGCCGCGACCTCCGCGAAGAGGTCCTGAAGGGCGTCGACGGCGTCGGCGAGGTTCTTGCGCAGCACACCCAGCGGTACGCCGCGCAGCACCGCCTCCTGACGGTTGCCGAAGAGTCCCATCGAGTCCTCGCCGTCAGTGTCGGACTCCTCGTCGTACGAAACCCAGAAGGGCAGTGTCGGCTCGCCGGGTACGGCGCCGGACGTGTCCATTGGTGACCCCCATCCCCCGATGTGACGGAGAAACTTTAGTGCAAATGGGCCGGGTTGGGGCCCGGCCGGACAGGATGGGGACGGGGGTGGCGGGCGGGTCGCTCAGCTCAACGGATCCAAGGTCAGATACGCCTGGAGCGGGTTGCCGTCGTGGACCAGGGACTCGTGCTGGCCCACGTCGTCGAAGGCGAAGGCGTAGGCCTTGCCGTCGGCCATGCGGTCGTGGATGACGCGGGCGTAGTGGTTGGTCACCGGGTCCTGGTAGAAGGCCGCCGCGGAGGTGTCCGGCTGGTTGGGGTTGGTGAGCAGCGTCGAGCGGTTGAAGCCGGCGCACAGGGTGCGGGAGATCGGGCCGCGGACGGCGTCGTTGGGGGCGTCGAGGAGTTTGTGGCAGCCGAAGACACTGCTCGCGTCCGGCTTCTGGAACGTCGTCACCACCGCGCCGGAGGAGTTGGTGAAGTTCATGACGCCGCCGGAGACCCGGCCGTAGTACTTCGTGTTCGGCTGGTCGGCGAACGGGGTCACGGTGAGCGTCGAGGTGGCGTACTTCTGCCAGACGCGGTTGATGTAGTCGTTCAGGACGGTGGCGGGCAGGGCTCCGGTCTCCAGGCCGTACGCGGGGGACAGCGCACGCAGGACCGTGCCGTCGGCGCGCGTCTGGACCAGTCCGCCCCAGCCGCCCGACTGTGCGCGCAGGGCGTTGAAGACGGCGTTGTAGCCACCGGACTTGAGGCGTCCCGTGCTGAGCGTGCTGCCGTCGGCGCGCTGGACGCCGACCGCGTAGGGAGCGGAGAACATGTCCACCTGGGTGCTGTTGAGCCACAGACCCGAGTCGTTGAGCGTGTACTCCGACCAGTTGAAGAGGATGTCGCGGTTCGGATCGCTCGGGTTCTGCACCGCCGGCTGCACCAGGCCGCCGGTGGTGAGCCGGAAGTCGAGCTTCCTGCCGTACGAGAAGTAGACGCGGCCGGAGAACTTGGGCATGCGGATCGTCTTCGACTGACCTGCCGCGGGGCCGGTGATCGACGCGTCCGGCGCGGGGGTGGGTGGGTTGCCGCCCGCCGGCCAGGCGTGGAACGTACCGGCCGCGTCCGCCCAACCCTGCTGGCCCGTCGCCAGGTTGGTGCCGAGGTTGTAGATGTACACCGCGTCGCCGCGGCCCGAGTTGTTCGTCACCTTGAGGGGGATCGTGGCGGGCACCGCCGCGTTCGCGGTCGACGGTGTGCCGAGGGTGAGCAGGGCGCCGAGCAGGGTGACCGCGCCTGCTGCGGCCGGGAGTTGGTGCCTCAGCCGGCCGAGTCGTCCGAGTCGTTGGAATCCGAGCACGCTCCACCTCCGTGGGGGGATGGGAGAGGTACGGGGATTGGTCCGTACCTGCTTTGAGAGCGCTCTCAGATTCGCGCTGCGACGCGAGCATGTCAATGAAGTCGACCGAATACACCCCCTGGGGCGGCGCCCACGGGGTTCATGGGCGCCACCCCGGGGCTTGGCTCAGAACGTCCGCTTCAGCAGGTCGAGCAGCGCCGCCCAGTGCCGCTCCGTGGCCTCGTGGTGGTATGCCGCCGTGTCGGCCTGCGTGTACCCGTGGTGCGCGCCCGGGTAGACCTCGCCGTGGTGCCGTACGCCCGCCTCGGTCAGCGTGTCCGCCAGGAGCCGGATCTGCTCCGGCGGCATCGAGGGGTCCTCGTCGGCGTGTCCGAAGTACAGCTCGGCGGTGATGTGTTCGGCCACCCGGTGCGGACTGTCCGGGGCGTCGGTGGCGAGACGGCCACCGTGGAAACCGGCCGCGGCCGCCACCCGGTCCGGATAGGTGCCCGCCGTCAGCAGGGCGAGCCGGGCGCCCATGCAGTAGCCGGTCAGTGCCACCGGACCCTCGGTCACATACGGGTTCTCCGCCAGAAAGGCCAGATAGGCGCCGGCGTCACGCATCGCGAGTTCGGGGGTGAGCGACTGCATGACCGGGCCGATCGCGCTCCACAGGTCGGGCCGCGCGTCGGTGTCGATGAACTCCGGCAGGTCGAAGACCGGCGAACGGCCGTGCCGGTAGAAGACGTTGGGCACCAGGACCGTGTAC
>JABFXD010000378.1 GCA_013361925.1 Streptomyces sp.
CGCGAGGGCGACGCAGAGGCTGACGAAGGTGCCGACCGCCGAGTTGGACCAGGCCGTGACCATGCCGCTGATGTCGCCGCCGGTCAGTTCCGACAGGTCGCTCGCGCCCATGGTGATCGCCACCACCGGGACCAGGATGATCACCGAGGAGATGGCGAGGGTGGCCAGGACCGTGCGGGCGACGTTGCGACGCGGGTTCTCCAGTTCCTCGGAGAGATAGACGGCCGTGGAGAAGCCCTGGGTGACGAACAGGGCGATCGCCAGACCGGAGACCACCAGCATGGCCGTCACCGTGTCCGTGCCGCCGCCCGACCCCGCCACCTGCATCGACACCAGGCTGCCGGCGCCGCGCTCGGCGTGGGCGAAGCCCAGCACCGCGACGACCGCCGCCGCGATGACCTCCAGGACCAGGAAGACGCCGGTGATCCAGGCGTTGGCGCGCAGGTCGAGGAGGCCGGCGAGGGTGGCCAGGAGCATCACGCCGGCGCCCGCGAGGGACGGGTCCAGGTGGATCACGGGGGCCAGGTAGTCGGCCGTGCCCATCGCGATCACCGGCGGCACGATCATCACGACCAGGAGGGAGAGGACGAAGACCAGCCAGCCCGCGAGGCGGCCCGCCATCGTCGAGACCATCGCGTACTCGCCGCCCGCGCTCGGGATGAGGGTGCCGAGCTCGGAGTAGCAGAACGCCACGGCGATACAGAGCAGGGAGCCGATCGCGATCGTGAGGGCGGTCGCGGTGCCGAGGGAGCCGAAGAGGTCGGGGACGACCACGAAGAGGGTGGAGGCGGGGGTGACGCACGAGAGGGTGAGGAGGGTGCCGCCGACGACGCCGATGGAACGCTTGAGCTTCCGGGGGCTGTCCGAGGCCTCCGGGGCGATGGTCGCGGGCGGGCGGAGCGTGTCGGTCATGCGGCGGTTCCGATCGACTCGTGCAGCAGATTGCGCTGCATGGAATCCCGACGGAAACCATTACGTCAATGGGTTCCTTTATACGGAATCCGTAGATCAGAACGGCTGCTGATCACGCATTCAGTGGATTAAGGCCGGGGATTCCGTTTGCTTGCGGGGTGCGGGAACCGCAGCGAAGGGGGCGAAAAAACTGCCGACGTCCGGCATACGGACGTGTCAGTGTGCCCCGCTAGAGTCTTCGTTCACAGAACACACAGACGTATGACACAGCTATGGGTGGGGCCAGATGAAGCTGAAGCACACCGCTGCCTGGGTGGGGTTCACGGCGGCGGCATTGGTGGCGACGTCGGCGTGCGGGGCGGACTCGGTCAAGCAGGCGGCCGACGCCGTCGACAAGACCGACGCGATCATGGCGGCGCTCAGCCGTGCCACGGACCGGACCGAGAAGCTCGGGTCGGCCGAGGTGAAGATGACGACCGACCTGGGCACCGGCACGCCGATCGCCATGGACGGCACGTACTCGTGGGGCGACGGGCTGGCGTACGACGTCGAGATGGACACCGCCGCCTCGCAGATGCAGTCGGTGCAGGACGACCCGACGATCCGCGCGCTGTTCGTCGGCGGCGTCTACTACTACGACGTCGACCCGCAGGCCTCGGGGCCGCTCAAGGGCAAGGAGTGGATGTCCGTCGACGCCTCCGCCCTGGTCGGGGAGAGCGGTATGGCGTCGTTGAGCAACGGCGGGGGCTCCAACCCGGCCGAGTCCCTGAAGAGCCTCAGGTACGCGAAGGACGTCGACGATCTCGGCACGGAGAGCGTGAACGGCCAGAAGGCGACCCACTACCGGGCCGTGATCGACGCCTCGCGCGTGGGCGTGCTCCAGAACGCGAACGAAGAGGGCTCGCTGCTGAACGACATGACCGGCGGCATCAGCTCCATCACCATGGACGTCTGGCTGGGCGAGAAGGATCTGCCCGTGCGGCTGAAGCAGGACATGGGCAAGGTCAAGGTCACCATGGACTTCAACGAGTTCGGAGCCACGGCCACGATCAAGGCCCCGCCGGCCGCGCAGACCGCCGACATGACCCAGATGCTCAAGGACAGTCAGCAGTCGTAGGCATGACCGAGCCCGGGCAACCTGCCTTCAGGTGCCCGGGCTCAGGAGCCACTCAGTGGTTGCGCGGGAAGCCCAGGTCCACGCCCGCCGGGGCGTCGGCCGGGTCGGGCCAGCGGGTCGTGACGACCTTGCCGCGGGTGTAGAAGTGGGTGCCGTCGTTGCCGTAGATGTGGTGGTCGCCGAAGAGCGAGTCCTTCCAGCCACCGAAGCTGTGGTAGCCGACGGGGACCGGGATCGGGACGTTCACGCCGACCATGCCGGCCTCGACCTCCAGCTGGAAGCGGCGGGCGGCGCCGCCGTCCCGGGTGAAGATCGCGGTGCCGTTGCCGAAGGGCGAGGCGTTGATGAGGGCCAGGCCCTCCTCGTACGTGTCGACGCGCAGGACGGTCAGGACGGGGCCGAAGATCTCGTCCTGGTAGGCCTTCGCGGTGGTCGGCACCTTGTCGAGGAGCGAGATGCCGATCCAGTGGCCGTCCTCGAAGCCCTCGACCGTGTAGCCGGAGCCGTCCAGGACGACCTCGCAGCCCTCGGCCGCGGCGCCGGTGACGTAGGACGCCACCTTGTCGCGGTGGACCTTGGTGATGAGCGGGCCCATCTCCGAGGTCGGGTCGTTGCCGGGACCGATCTTGATCTTCTCGGCGCGCTCGCGGATCTTGTCCACCAACTCGTCGCCGATGGAACCGACGGCGACGACGGCCGAGATGGCCATGCAGCGCTCGCCCGCGGAGCCGTAGGCCGCCGAGACGGCCGCGTCCGCCGCCGCGTCGAGGTCGGCGTCCGGGAGGACCAGCATGTGGTTCTTGGCGCCGCCGAGGGCCTGGACGCGCTTGCCGTTCGCCGAGGCCGTGGTGTGGATGTAGCGGGCGATCGGGGTCGAGCCGACGAAGGAGACGGCCTTGACGTCCGGGTGCTCAAGGAGGCGGTCGACGGCCACCTTGTCGCCGTGGACGACGTTGAAGACGCCGTCGGGCAGACCGGCCTCGGCCAGCAGCTCGGCGATCTTGAGGGAGGCCGACGGGTCCTTCTCGGACGGCTTCAGCACGAAGGTGTTGCCGGTCGCGATGGCGATCGGGAACATCCACATCGGGACCATCGCCGGGAAGTTGAACGGCGTGATGCCGGCGACGACACCGAGCGGCTGGCGGATCGAGGCGACGTCCACGCGGCTGGCGACCTCGGTCGACAGCTCGCCCTTCAGCTGCACGGTGATGCCGCAGGCCAGGTCGACGATCTCCAGGCCGCGCGCGACCTCGCCCAGCGCGTCGCTGTGCACCTTGCCGTGCTCGGCGGTGATCAGCTCGGCGATCGCGTCCCGGTTCGCCTCCAGGAGCGCCCGGAACTTGAAGAGGATGGTGGTCCGCTTGGCCAGGGACGAGGTGCCCCAGGTGGCGAACGCGTCCTTGGCGGCGGCGACCGCGGAGTCGACCTCGTCGACGGAGGCGAACGCGACCTTGGTGGTGACCGCGCCGGTGGCGGGGTCGGTGACCGGCCCGTAGTTGCCCGACGCGCCTTCGACGGTCTTGCCGCCGATCCAGTGGTTGACGATCTTCGTCATGCCCAGTTGCTCCTTCACAGATGGCGGCGTCGGGTAGAGACGTGCCGGTCGTACAGCTCTCGTGCCTTCACCGCGGACGGTCGGGTCGCGGTCTCGGCCACAGGTACATCCCACCAGGCTTGCGCCGGAGGCGCGCCCGACACTGTGTCTGCCGTTTCGGTCTCGACGTAGACACATGTGGGAGTGTCCGCCGCGCGTGCCTGCGCGAGGGCCTCGCGCAGGTCACCCACGGTCTTCGCGCGCAGCACGCGCATGCCCAGACTGGCCGCGTTGGCGGCCAGGTCCACCGGGAGCGGGGCCCCGGTGTAGGTACCGTCGTCCGACTGGTACCGGTACGCGGTGCCGAACCGCTCGCCGCCCACCGACTCCGACAGGCCGCCGATCGAGGCGTACCCGTGGTTCTGGATGAGCAGCATCTTGATCGCGACGCCCTCCTGGACGGCGGTCACGATCTCGGTCGGCATCATGAGGTAGGTCCCGTCGCCGACGAGCGCCCAGACATTGCGCTCGGGGGCGGCCATCTTCACGCCGATCGCGGCCGGGATCTCGTAGCCCATGCAGGAGTAGCCGTACTCCAGGTGGTACTGGTCCCGGGAGCGCGCCCGCCACAGTTTGTGCAGGTCGCCGGGGAGGGAACCGGCCGCGTTGATGATGATGTCGCTCTCGTCCACCAGCGCGTCCAGGGCGCCGAGGACCTGCGGCTGGGTGGGGCGCACGTCTATCTCGTCGGCCTCGTAGCAGGCGTCGACGCGGTGCTCCCAGCGCTGCTTGTCCTCGGTGTACTCGGTGACGTACGCGTCGGCGACCTTGTGCCCGTGCATGCCCAGGGCCTCGGTCAGCTCGGCGAGGCCGCTGCGGGCGTCCGCGACCAGGGGCCGGCCGCCGAGCTTGTGGCCGTCGAAGGGCGCGATGTTGAGGTTGAGGAAGCGCACTTCGGGCGCCTCGAACAGGGTCCCGGAGGCGGTGGTGAAGTCGGTGTAGCGGGTGCCGACACCGATCACCAGGTCGGCCTGGCGGGCGAGTTCGTTGGCGGTGGCGGTGCCGGTGTGGCCGACGCCGCCGACGTCCTGGGGGTGGTCCCAGCGCAGGGAGCCCTTGCCGGCCTGGGTGGAGGCGACGGGGACCCCGGTGGCCTCGGCGAACTCGGCGAGGGCCGCCTCGGCGCGGCTGTGGTGGACTCCGCCGCCCGCGATGACGAGCGGACGTCGGGCCGACCTGATCGCCCGGACCGCCTCGGCGAGTTCGGTGGGGTCGGCGCCGGGACGTCGTACGGCCCAGGTGCGCTCGGCGAAGAACTCCTCGGGCCAGTCGTACGCCTCGGCCTGGACGTCCTGCGGGAGGGCGAGGGTGACCGCGCCGGTCTCGACGGGGTCGGTCAGCACGCGCATCGCCTGGAGAGCGGCCGGGATCAGGGCTTCGGGGCGCGTGACGCGGTCGAAGTACCTCGACACCGGGCGCAGACAGTCGTTGACGCTGAGGTCGCCCGCGTAGGGGACCTCCAGCTGCTGGAGGACCGGGTCGGCGGGGCGGGTGGCGAAGATGTCGCCGGGGAGGAGCAGGACCGGGAGGTGGTTGATCGTGGCGAGCGCGGCGCCGGTGACCAGGTTGGTGGCGCCGGGGCCGATGGAGGTCGTGACGGCGTGGGTGGAGAGGCGGTTGGACTGACGGGCGTAGCCGACGGCCGCGTGCACCATCGACTGCTCGTTGCGGCCCTGGTGGAACGGCATCTCGTCGCCGTACTCGACCAAAGCCTGGCCGAGCCCGGCCACGTTGCCATGGCCGAAGATGCCCCAGGTCGCGGAGATGAGCCGCTGCCGGGTGCCGTCGCGTTCGGTGTACTGAGCGCTGAGGAAACGTACAAGGGCCTGCGCGACCGTGAGCCGGGTGGTCGTCATCGGTACCCCTCCGTGTGGTCCGGGTGGAAGCAGATCCGCCACTCCCGCGTCTCCCCCGGGCCCGCCATGACGTTCAGGTAGTACATGTCGTGG
>JABFXD010000775.1 GCA_013361925.1 Streptomyces sp.
CACAGGGTTTTCACCCGCGCCGCACGTCACCGGGTCGGTTCGTACGTCAACTCCTTGACCCGGCGCAGCGTCAGGGTCGTCTCGACGGTCTGGACGCCCTTGAGGGCCCCGATGCGTTCGCTGAGGTAGCGGTAGAGCTCGCCGCCGTCGCGGGTGACGACGGAGGCGACCAGGTTGGCCTGGCCGGTCGTCGCGGCGGCGAAGCCGACCTCGCGGTGCGCGGCGAGCGCCTCTCCGACGTCGGCGAGGGCGGAGGGGGCGACGGTCAGCCAGAGCATCGCGCCGGTGCCGAGGCCGAGGGCGGCGCTGTCGTACTGCACGTCGAAGTAGAGGGTGCCCGAGGAGCGCAGCCGTTCCATGCGGCGCTTGACGACGGACTCCGACTGGCCGGTGGCGGCCTGGAGTTCGTTGAGGCCGGCGCGTCCGTCGCGGCGCAGCAGGGCCACCAACGCCTCGTCCTCCGCGTCGAGTTGTACGGCGGAGTCGGCCACCTCGGGACGCGGCGGACACAGCGCCGCCTCCTCGTCCGCGGTGAGCGCCCCGGCCTTGTTGAGCAGGCCGAACGGGCCGCCGTAGAACATGTGGAGCAGACAGTGGGCGCTGACCGAGGTGACGCGCGGGGTGCGATGGAGGCGGCCGAAGAGGAGTTCGTCGCGTTCCTGCCGGCTGCGCGGCTTCATCGCGCACAGGACCTCGGTGCCGCCGGAGATGAGGTCGATGTAGGTGGTGTCGGAGCGGCGGGCCAGGGCGCCCGCGAGTTGTTCGGCCGCGTCGGGGGTGCAGCGCAGCCGGACGATCCAGCCGGTGCGGCCGAGCCGGCTCTCGTCGAGCATGCCGATCACCCGAAGCCCGGCGGTGGTACGCAGCCGCCGGAAGCGGCGGGCGACGGTCTGGTCGGACACCCCGAGCACCTCGCCGATCCGGCTGAACGGCGCCCGCCCGTCGAGTTGCAGGGCCTGCATCAGCTTCAGGTCGAGCGCATCGGGAGGCTGAGCGTCCACGGCGTCCTTTCCGATCGGTTGCGGCGCGGGCTTCCACCCGTCGCAGGGGCCCGGGATCATCCTGCGCGATCCCGGGCCCCCGTGCCGCGCCGTACCCGTCCCCACGGACGCCGCGTCACTACCGAACCGACGCTCCGCTCGACGCGCACGGCCCGGCACGCCGGGCACCGTCCCGCCCGGCGAGACGGCGTCGCCCGTCTTCGGGGACTAGCCCGTCACCCCGTCAGCGACGGGGTCTCGGACGTCTCCGGGCTGTGTCCGGCCACCTTGGTGGTCGTCGTACGGCCTGGGCGTCGTAGCAGCAGCATCCCTACGACGGCTGCGAGCAGCGTCAGGACCGCGGCGACGGCGAGGCAGAGCTGGAGGCCGTCGAGGAAGGCGTCGGACAGGGCGGCCAGGGCGCGGGGCGTGTCCGCGCCGAGGTTCATTCCGGCGACGGCGCCGATGCCGTCATGGTCGGCGACGTCGACGACCTGCCGCGCGGTCGCTCCGGTGAGGCCGGCGTCGGTGAGGTGGCCGGGCAGGGCGTCGACGGCCTTGGCCGACAGCAGGGCGCCGAGGATCGCGGGGCCGAGCGCGCCGCCGACCTGGCGGAAGGCGTTGTTGCCGGCGGCGGCCATGCCCGCCTTGTGGAACGGCACCGAGCTGACCGCGGTGGCGGTCATCGGCGTGATGACGAAGGCCAGTCCGAGGCCGAGCAGGGCCAGTCGCCAGGCCAGTGAACCGAACGAGGTGTCCGCTCCGATGTCAGTGAGAGAGAGGAGGGCGGCGGAGGTGACGAGGAGGCCGCCGGGGATGAGCAGCCGCGGCGAGACCCGGTGGACCAGGCGGCCGACGGGGGCGCCGAGCGCGAGCGGGATCACCGTGACCGTCAGCAGCCGCCAGGCCGCGTCGAGCGTGGACAGCTGCTGGACCATGCCGAAGTAGAGGCTCAGGGCGAAGAAGAACCCGATCAGGCCGAGGAAGCTGATCATGGCGATCAGTGTGGTGGCGGTGAAGGCCGGGCTGCGGAACAGGGAGAGGTCGAGCATGGGGTCGGCGCTGGAGCGCTCCACGAGGACGAAGGCGACGGCACTGACCGCGGCGGTCGACAGCGCGACCATCACCTTGGGCTCGGTGAAGGACGTGGCGCCGCCTTCGATGATCCCGTAGACGAGGGCGGTGATGGCCAGTGCGGCGGTGGTCTGGCCCGGCCAGTCCAGCCGGCGCGGGCCCGGTGCGCGGGAGTCGGTGAGCAGCCGGGCCGCGCAGACGGCCGCGAGGAGCGAGGCCGGTACGGGCAGCAGATAGATCCAGCGCCAGCCGAAGTGGTCGAGGACGACACCGGCGATGAGCGGGCCCATGGCGAGGGCTGCGGTGAGCGCGGTGGCCCACAGGCCGATGAACTTGCCGCGTTCGCGCGGATCGGGCACCGCGTGGCTGATCAGGGCGAGGGTGGTGGGCAGCAGGGCCGCCGAGCCGACGCCGGCGAGGGCCTGTCCGGCCCAGACGAGCTCGATGTTCTGTGCGCACAGCGCGACCAGGGCGCCGAGGCCGCTGAGGGCGAGGCCCGCCTGGTAGACCTTCTTGCGGCCGTGGGCGTCACCGAAGACCCCGGCGGTCAGGATGAGAGCGGCCATGGGCAGGACGAACGCGTCGGAGACCCAGGAGAGCTGGGCGGTGGAGGCGTCAAGGGCCCGCTGGATGGCGGGCAGGCTGACGGAGACGGTGGTCACCGGCAGATAGGCGACGAACACACCGACGCAGGCCATGACGAGCGTGGCGGCCCGTCGTTCCTGCGGTGCGTGTGCCGTGGTCGTGGCGTTCACGAGGGACTCTTCCTGAGGGCGCGCGGGGGTTGCCGGGCGCGGGGTGGCTGACGGCGACCACCTTGGGTGCCGCTCACGGCGCCCACTAGCCGGCGGCCGTTTGTACCCGGAAATCCGACATCTGATGCCCCTCAGGCACGGATATCCGACGTCATCCCCGGTTCACCGCCAGTCTCCCGCCGACCACGCACGACAAACGGCAACAGCCGGTCCGCCGCTGACGCCGAGTGGCTGCCCCGGACGCTGAACCCCGCGGCCGTCGCCGTCGTAGAAGGGGGCGTGGCAGAGACGACAGCCCTGTGGACCGGATCCTGCGCCGGTCCGCCTGACCCCACCACGAAAGGCCTTCACGCACGTGAGCTCAGCAAGCCGGGCCCGGTTATCCATGCGGATGTCCATGCAGAACTGGCGCATGGCGAAACGCCTGTACGTCGTCCTCCTCATCCCGGTGCTCGTCGCGCTGTCCCTCGGGGCCTTCCGGGTGAAGCGCTCCGTGGACACGCTCCAGGACGCCGAGGACGCCGTACGGGTCGCCCAACTGGTGCAGACGGCCAACAAGTACGCCAGTGACGTCATCGACGAACGGGACGTGTCGGTGGTCCCGCTGCTCCAGGGGAAGCGGTCGGATCCCGCGATCACCAAGGCCCGGACGATCACCGACCAGGACCGCGAGGACTTCGACGCGGCCGTGGCGAACATGCCCCGCTCGGCCCGTCTGCTCCAGCGGGTCGCGGCGGTCCGCACCGGCGAGAAGGCGCTGACGGAGCTCCGCGAGGACGCCTTCACGGACAAGCTCCCCGGCGTCCAGACGGAGGAGAAGTACCACCTGATCCAGCATCCCCTGATGGAGCTCTCGAACGAGCTGGGCTTCGGCAGCAACAACCAGGCCAGCTTCGGGCGCACCCTGTACGCCATGTCGCTGACCCAGGCCGCCGAGTCGCTGACCCGGGCGATCGGCCAGCGCATCCTGGTCGAGGACCGCGACCGGCTCAAGGACGGTGAACTGGCCCTGCAGCTGGCCACGTTCCGGTCCTACGCCTACCTTCAGCAGGTCGCGCTCCAGGAGTTCGCGGGCGCCGGAACCACCGAGGACCTGAAGCGGCTCGACCGGGCCATGGCCTCCGCGCGGGAGAAGGGCCAGTCGCTCACGGCCCGGGCGGCGCAGCAGGCCGAGGACGCCGGGAAGCCGTTCGTCGCCCCGCCGACGCTGGCGGAGATGATCGACGAGATCTCGTCCGGCGCCACCGCCGAGCGACTGGCCGCCGACGGCATCACCGCGGAGTCCTACTTCACCGCCTCGACGCTCGCCTTCGACGCCTACCGCAGCGTCGAGGTGCAGCTGACGGACACCGCGCTCACCAAGGCCGAGGGGATCTCGGACGACGCCCGGCGTGACGCGGTCGTCAACTCCTCGGTCGTCGTCGCCGCCGTCGTGCTGGCCTTCGTGCTGGCCGCCTGGGTCGCGCGCTCGATGACCGGCAGCATGCGTCGGCTGCGCGGCGCCGCCCTGGACATCGCCCAGACGCAACTGCCCGCGCTGGTCGACAAGTTGTCCCAGCCCCGCCCGCATCCGGTGGACACCCGGGTCGCCCCCATCCCCATCGCCACCCGGGACGAGATCGGCGAGGTCGCCCGGGCCTTCGACCAGGTCCATCGCGAGGCCGTCCAACTCGCCGCCGAGCAGGCCCTGTTGCGCGGCAACATCAGCACCATCTTCACCAGCCTCTCGCGCCGGTCCGAGGCGCTGGTGGAGGGCCAGCTGCATCTGCTGACCGACCTGGAGAAGCACGAGGCCGACCCCGACCAGCTGGAGAACCTGTTCCGCCTGGACCACCTGGCGACGCGCATGCGCCGCAACGGCGAGAACCTGCTCGTGCTCGCCGGGGAGGAGCCCCGGCACCGCTGGGACCAGCCGATGCCGCTGATCGACACGGTGCGGGCCGCCGCGTCCGAGGTCGAGCAGTACGAACGGATCCAGCTCTCCGGCATCCCGGAGACCCTGGTCCACGCGCGCGCCGCGAGCGACCTCGTGCATCTGCTGGCCGAACTGCTGGAGAACGCGACCACGTTCTCCTCCCCGCGCAGCCCGGTACGCGTCACCGCCGCCCAGCTCCCGGACGGCCGCGCCATGGTGGAGATCCACGACGAGGGCGTCGGCCTCACCCCGCAGGACTTCGCCGACCTCAACCGCAAACTCGCCGACCCGCCCACCGTGGACGCGGCGATCTCCCAGCGCATGGGGCTCTTCGTGGTCGGCCGCCTCGCCGAACGGCACGGCATCCGCGTCCAGTTGCGCCCCGCCCGGGCGGAGTACGGCGCCATCGCGCTGGTCATGCTGCCGTACACCACGCTGGCGGACCAGGGGGCGCCCGCGTACAGCACCTTCTGAGGCGCCCGCGACCACGCCGGCCCATCCACGGGGTGGATGCGCCGGATACGGGATTCGGATCGCGGGAGGGATGGCGGTGAGCGGGCCCGGCCGCCCATAGTCGTCGCTACCCGCACCCCGCTGTCCGTTCCGGCAGCGGCCGGCCACCACGGCCGGTACGTGTGCGGACGCCCCCCGCATGCCGTGCGCCGTCGGCGCGTCACCCGGCATGCCCGCTCCCGCGTCCCTCCCTCGGAGTCGCCATGCCCGGTCCCCTGCCCCCGTCCCCCACCGTGGCGGACGACACCGCCGTGTCGCCCGTCGCCGTCTCGGGCCCGGCCCATCTGCTGCGCGTGACGCTGCTCATGGCGGGCAGCTGTCTGCCGATCCTGG
>JABFXD010000004.1 GCA_013361925.1 Streptomyces sp.
TCACTCCGCCGCGGGCAAGGCCGCCTTCGGCCGCTGCCAGCCCCGCGAACCCCTGGCCCGCAGCCACGCCGTCGTCTCCTCCGGCGGCATCGCGGCGGCCACCAGCCAGCCCTGTACGGCGTCGCAGCCCAGGTCGCGCAGGCGTTCCCAGGTCTCGTCGTCCTCGACGCCCTCGGCGACGACCAGCAGGCCGAGGGAATGGGCGAGGTCGACGGTGCAGCGCACGATCTCGGCGTCCTCGGTGTCGACGGCGAGACGGGCCACGAACGAGCGGTCGATCTTCAGTTCGCTGACGGGGAGCCGGCGCAGATGCACCAGGGAGGAGTAGCCGGTGCCGAAGTCGTCGAGGGACATCTTCACGCCGTGGCCGGTCAGCCCGGCGAGGGTGTCGGCGGCGCGCTGCGGGTCCTCGAGCAGCACGTGTTCCGTTATCTCCAGCTGGAGCGAGCCCGCGGGGACACCGTGGCGGGCCAGGCGGGCGGCGACCGAACCCGCGAAACCGGGGGTGTGCACGTCGCGTGGGGAGACGTTGACCGCGACCGGGACGTACAGCCCCTGGGCGCGCCACTGGGCGACCTGGGCGAGCGCGGTGTCGAGGACGTACTCCGTGAGATGGGGCATCAGCCCGGAGGACTCGGCGATGGCGATGAACTCGTCCGGCGGCACCTTCCCGCGCTCCGGGTGCACCCAGCGGACCAGGGCTTCGAGGCCGGCCACCTGTCCGTCGAAGCGGACCTTGGGCTGGTAGTGCAGCTCGACCTCGTGGGCGTCGAGTGCGCGGCGGAGGTCGCCCAGCAGACCGAGCCGGTCCGGGGTGTTCGAGTCCCGCTTGGACTCGTAGACCTCCACGCCGGTACGGTCCCGCTTCGCCTGATACATCGCCACGTCCGCCCGGCGCAGCAGGCCCTCTGCCTCCAGGGCGTGGTCGGGGAAGACGGCGACTCCGGCGCTGGCCTCCAGGACGAGGGTGAGGCCGTCGAGGTCGAGCGGGGAGCTGAGGGCCGAGACGAGGTTGCGGGCGACGCGGGTCGCGGACGTCGTGGAGTCGGCGACCGGCAGTAAGACGGCGAACTCGTCGCCGCCGAGCCGCGCGGCCTCCGCTCCGCGCGGCAGGGCCTGTTGCAGCCGGTCGGCTATCTGGAGGAGCAGGCGGTCACCGGCGAGATGGCCGAGGGTGTCGTTGACCGACCGGAACCGGTCGAGGTCGATGAGCATGAGGGCGGAGCGGGCGCCGATGCGTTCGGCGTCGTCCAGGGCGGTCCAGATGCGTTCGAGGAGCCACTGCCGGTTGGGGAGCCCGGTGAGCGGGTCGCGCAGCTGTTCCTCGGCGCGGGCCCGGGCCATCCACAGGGTGGAGTCGAGGGCTATCAGCGGGATCGAGAACAGCGGCAGCAGCACCGGCTTGGCCACGGCGACGACGCAGACCAGCGGGGCGATGCCGAGCAGCGCGACCGCGACCAGGCCCTGTCTGACCAGGGCGGTGCGGGCGACCGTGGGCAGTCCGCCGGTGCGTGGGGCGTGCAGGTACCACAGCAGGGTGCGGGTGACCGCGAGATAGGTGGCCGCGACGAGGACGATCTCGGGGACCGTGTAGAGGGTCCAGGTGTCGGGGATCCAGGGGGTTTCGACGGTCGGTACGCGGCCGAAGGCGGCGAGTATCAGCGCGCCGGCGGCGATGCCGAGGATGTCCACCGCGCCGTGCAGAACGCCCTGCCGCCAGCGGTGGCGCCTGGCTATGCCGACCAGGACGACGACGGTGAGGCTGACCATGCCGGCCGGTACCCAGCCGTAGAGCATCAGGACGGCGAGGGTGAGGGCGGCGCCGGAGCCGGTGCCGCCCCACCAGCGGGCGCGGCCGAGCGCGACCAGGTGGCCGACGATGACGCCGGTCAGTACGGCGAGGGCCCAGCCGACGGCGCCGGACGGAAAGAGGGCGTGGCTTCCGGTGAACGCCCGGTAGAACCCAGCCCCCAGCACGAACCCGGCCGCCGCGACGACCCCGGCGGGCAGCGCGGGCCAGGACAGATGCCGCTCGTGCTCGGCCCCGGGCAGTCCGGGGGTGCGGTCGGCGGTGAGCTGGGCGGTGCGGTCGTCCACGGTGGTGTACGGTCCGGCGGGCATGGTGGGTCCGGTGGCTCGCCCCTCGTCGCGCGGGCGCTCCGCGGTGCCCGTCGCCCGGCGGCTCCCCCGCCACGCGCCGGCCATCCGGCGCAGCCGTGAGTACGGGGCGGCGCTCTCGGTCGGTTCCATTCCCGTCCCTCTCACAGCCGGCGGTGCCCACGCCACGCGGCCCGTTGCCCGACAAACCCGCTACGGCGCCGCGTTGGAAAACCCTGCCCCGTGCTCCTGAGGAGCACGGGGTTGCCCCAACCGCAGCTGGGCACGGCAGGCGCACGTCTCAACAGTAGGCCGCAGAAGGCTTCCACGGGCAGCGGTCGTCGACGGTTGCCCGAATGCGCCCCGGCCACCCGTATGCATCTGGTATGCGCCGATCGGGTGGCCTTCAACCGCTGCTCCGCCCTACTCCTCGATGGGAAGTGCGACTTCGGCGGCTGCTTCCGGACCCTGTTCCAGCAGGACGGTGAAGCCGTCCTCGTTCAGAACAGGCACCTTGAGCTGCATCGCCTTGTCGTACTTCGAACCAGGATTGTCACCCACAACCACGAAGGACGTCTTCTTGGAAACAGAACCGGTCACTTTCGCTCCGCGCGACTGAAGGGCGTCCTTGGCGCCGTCGCGGGTGAAGTTCTCCAGGGTGCCGGTGACGACGACGGTGAGCCCTTCGAGGGGGCGGGGGCCCTCGTCCTCGCCGGTGCTCTCCTCCTCCGTACGGACACCGGCGGCCCGCCACTTGCGGAGGATCTCCTGGTGCCAGTCCTCGGCGAACCACTCCTTGAGGGACTTGGCGATGATTCCGCCGACCCCCTCGGTGTTCGCCAGCTCCTCCTCCGTGGCCTGTTCGATGCGCTCGATCGAGCGGAACTCACGGGCCAGCGCCTCCGCCGCGACCGGGCCGACATGCCGGATGGAGAGGCCGGTCAGGACGCGGGCCAGCGGGCGCTGCTTGGCCGCCTCGATGTTCTCCAGCATGGCGAGGGCGTTCTTACGGGCGCCGCCCTCCTTGTTGGCGAAGATCAGAGCGGTCTTCTCCTCGCCGGTCTCCGGGTCCCGCTTGGGCAGACCGCTGTCCTGGTCGAGGACGTACGCCCTGATGGGCAGCAGCTGCTCGATGGTGAGATCGAACAGGTCGCCCTCATCGGTCAGCGGCGGCTCGGCGGGCTCCAGCGGCTTGGTGAGGGCCGCGGCGGCGACGTAACCGAAGTGCTCGATGTCCAGCGACTTGCGGCCCGCGAGGTAGAAGAGGCGCTCGCGCAGCTGAGCGGGGCAGGTCTGCGCGTTGGGGCAGCGCAGGTCGACGTCGCCCTCCTTCATGGGCCGCAGCGGCGTCCCGCACTCCGGGCACTCGGCCGGCATCACGAACTCCCGCTCGCTGCCGTCCCGCAGGTCGACCACCGGGCCCAGGATCTCCGGGATGACGTCACCGGCCTTGCGCAGCACCACCGTGTCGCCGATGAGGACGCCCTTGGCCTTGACGACGTCCTGGTTGTGCAGGGTGGCGAACTCGACCTCGGAGCCGGCGACGGTGACCGGTTCGACCTGGGCGTAGGGCGTGACCCGGCCCGTACGGCCCACGCCGACACGGATGTTGATGAGCTTGGTGTTCACCTCTTCCGACGCGTACTTGTACGCGATCGCCCAGCGCGGCGCGCGTGCGGTGGAGCCGAGGCGGCCCTGGAGGCGGATCTCGTCGAGCTTGACGACCGCCCCGTCGATCTCGTGCTCCACCGAGTGCCGGTTCTCGCCGAAGTACGCGATGAACTCCCGTACGCCGTCGAGGTCGTCGACCACCCTGTTGTGCTGGGCGGTGGGCAGGCCCCAGGTCTTGAGGAGGTCGTAGGCCTCGGAGAGGCGGGTCATGCCGTCGAAGCCCTCCAGGGCACCGATGCCGTGCACGACCATGTGGAGCGGGCGGGTGGCGGTGACGCGCGGGTCCTTCTGGCGCAGGGAACCGGCCGCCGCGTTGCGCGGGTTGGCGAAGGGCTTGTCGCCGGCCTCGACCAGGCGGGCGTTGAGCTCCTCGAACTTCTCCATCGGGAAGTAGACCTCGCCGCGGATCTCCACGAGGTCGGGCACCTTGTCGCCGTTGAGCCGGTCCGGGATCTCGGCGATGGTGCGGACGTTGGGCGTGATGTCCTCGCCGGTGCGGCCGTCGCCGCGGGTCGCCGCGCGCGTGAGCCGCCCGTGCTCATAGGTGAGGTTGACGGCGAGGCCGTCGACCTTCAGCTCGCACAGGAGGTGGTATTCGGCGCCGCCGACGTCCTTGGCGACCCGCTCGGCCCAGGCGGCCAACTCCTCGTCGCTGAAGGCGTTGTCCAGGGAGAGCATGCGTGAGCGGTGCTCGACGGACGTGAACTCGGTCTCGTACGCCCCCGCGACCTTCTGGGTCGGCGAGTCGGGCGTGCGCAGCTCCGGGTACTCGTCCTCCAGCGCCTCCAGGGACCTCAACAGCTTGTCGAAGTCCGCGTCACTGATGACGGGCGCGTCCTTCACGTAGTACCGGAAGCGGTGCTCCTCGATCTGCTCAGCGAGCTGCGCGTGCTGCTCCCGCGCCTTCGCGGGCACCGTCGTCTCCGCTTGCTTGTCGCCGGCCACCGTGTTGTCCTCCCGTTACTCAGGGTTGTCCGCGAGAGATCTCGCCGCCTGGACGCAGTGGGCGAGCGCCCTGCGCGCGTACTCCGGGGAGGCCCCCGCGAGGCCGCACGCCGGAGTGACCGTCACCGCCTCCGCGAGAAGCCCCGGATGCAGCCCCAGCCTGCGCCACAGCGTCCTGACACCCATGACGCTACCGGCAGGGTCTGACAATCCCGAGTCCGTGCCCGGTACGACACCGGCGAACAGCCGGGTACCTCCTTCCACGGCCTCACCGATCGCGTCGTCGTCACGCTCGGTGAGGAGCGAGAAGTCGAAGGAGATCGCCGCCGCGCCCGCCCGGCGCAGCAGGGCGAACGGGACGTCCGGTGCGCACGAGTGGACCACGACGGGCCCTTCGCCGTGAACCCCGACGACGTCGCGGAGCGTGGACTCGACGACCTGCCGGTCGACGGCGCGGTGGGTGCGGTAGCCGCTGGCGGTTTTGACGTGCCCGCGGAGCACGGCGATGAGCGAGGGCTCGTCGAGCTGGAGGACGAGCTGGGCGCCGGGGACCCTGCGCCGCACCTCGGCGAGATGCTGCCGCAGTCCCTCGGCGAGCGAACCGGCGAGGTCGCGGCAGGCGCCCGCGTCGGAGAGGACGGACTCGCCGTTCCTCAGTTCCAGGGCGGTGGCGAGGGTCCAGGGGCCGACGGCCTGCACCTTCAGCTGTCCCTCGTACCCCTGGGTGAACTCCTCCAGCGCGTCGAGGTCTTCACCGAGCCACGACCACGCCCGTCTGGTGTCCCGGCCCGGCCGGTCCCCGAGCCGCCAGCCGCTGGGCTCCACGCGCGCGTACAGCTCGACGAGCATCCCCGCG
>JABFXD010001033.1 GCA_013361925.1 Streptomyces sp.
CCCAGGCTGGCCAGCGCGCCCAGATGATGGTGGGAACTCTTCCCGGTGAGCTTGAGGAAGCGTTCGCAGGCGCGGACCAGGTACCGCTCCGAGGACTCCAGATCGCCCAGCTCACGGAAGTAGGTGCCGAGGTTGGCGAAGGAGAGCCAGGGCCGGAAGTCGTCCTCGCCGAACTGCTGGAGGCGGATGGTGTGGGTATCGCGGTCCAGCTCGACGGCCGCCTTGACGGTCTCCATGTAGAACTTCGACAGGGCGAGGTTGTTGGAGGCGTCGAGGGTGGCTCCGTGTTCCTTGTTGATCTCCTCGACGAGCCCCCGATAGGTCGCCTGGTCCTGCTCGAAGGCCTTGCGGAACTCTCCGGCGGCGCGCAGGTCGGCGGCGTAGCCCCGGGCTGCCATGAGGGTGTAGACGTCCCTGGCGTCCCGCTCGTTCAGGGTCTCGAACGCGTGCTTGGACAAGGGCAGCGCACACGCGTACCGGCCGGCCTCCCGGCAGGCGGAGGCCACCTCCGACTCCATGCGCAGGACTTCCAGGGGGACCGGGCCGGACTCCGGGCGCCAGCGTTCCAGGGCGCGTTCGCCCAATTGCCGTGCCTCGTCCCAGCGCTCGGTGACGCGCCGGTGATAGGCCTGGCTGATCAGCCAGCGATGTACGTCGCGATCCGTGCTGTCGGGGGCTCCCGAGGCCTCCAGATGCCGGTCGAGTTCGGCGAACACGGGCCGGTACCGCGGCTGGTGGCGTTTCAGGTCCGAGGGCACCATGGAGGCCAGCACGGCCAGGACCTCGCGCTGGGTCCGGGCCCGTTTCTCGGCGTCCATCCAGCCGCGTACCAGGTCCTGCATGACACGGTTGACCATCAGCCGCTCGCTGGACTGGTCCACGACCGCCAGCGTGGCGCGGGCCAGGCGGTTCACGACGGTCCGCATGCGGAGCTCGTCCTGGAGGCTCTCGTCCAGCCGGGCCAGCAGTCTGGTCATGCCCTTCGACTCGACGACCATCATGCCGACGCCGTCCGGCGACAGGAAGGAGCACAGCTCCAACAGCCGTGCGGCGGCCGGGTAGTTGCGGGAGAGGTCCGCGTAGATACCGCGGTAGAGGGTGCCCATGGTGCCGTACTCCGGCATGATCTCGGCCTGGTCCGCGCCCTCCAGGCTGTCGAGCCGGGCGATGAACCGGTCGATCTGGGACGGGTACGCCTCCACCACGCTGATCGCCGAGGTGAGGACCTGGGGCAGATGCCCGAACCGCTCGGCGAGCCGCCCTAGAGCGGCGGGATCCGCCGCGCACAGCCCTCTCTCCAGCAGGGCCAGGCTCTCCTCCGGGGTGAACGGGTCGATCCGCTGGACCTCGTAGCCGGGCGGCCACTCCGGGGTGCGGGAGGTGATCAGGATGTGGCCGGGGCCGGTGGTCGGCAGGAACCGTTCGACGGCCGCGCTGTTCTCCGCCCCGTCGAAGACGAGCAGCCAGCGAGGGCAGTACTCGCCCGTCCGCAGATCGTGCAGCAGGGCCTCGGGATCGTCGCCGTCACGCGTGCCGCGCAGCGCCGCGTTGAGCCGCGCCGCCAGTTCGCGCAGCGCCGCCCTGATGCCGTCCTCGCTGGTCGCGGGGACATGCCAGACCAGGTCGTACTGGGAGGCGAACCGGTGGGCGTACTCCAGGGCCACCTGGAACTTGCCCGCCCCGCGCATGACGCCCCACAGCACCCGCGGGGCCGTGTGCTCACCCGGCGAGAAGGTCAACTCGCGGCGCAGTGCGGCGAGTTCTCTGGAGCGACCGACGAAGTGGGTGTTGCGCATGGGCAGGTTCGTCACTCGTGGCTGTGTGCCTGGGAACCTGGTGTGCTCCGCCGGGGCGAAGGGCGCCGGGCCGATCTCCCGGGCGAAGCGGGACAGGAGCGCCCGGTGCGCGGTCTCTTCCGTCTGTCCGGCGAGGTTGACCGCGTCCGGCCAGTCGAAGAGGGCGAGCAGCGGGGCCGAACTGATGCGCACCCCGACCTTCTTGGACCCCGGGGTGCCGTCCGCCGGGGCGTCCTCGGTGAGCCGCGCGATGCGGTCGCCCTCCGTGGTGCCCTCCAGGTGCTTGGAGAGGAGGGCGATGACGTAGTCGGTGTCGGGGCCGCTGACCTCGCCGGGCTCCAGCGGGTCGTCCGGGCAGGGGACGGCGTCCGGCTTCACCTGGATGCCGGCCGCGGTGAGCTGTTCGGCGACCCAGTCGGCCCACAGCTGGTCGTCGGGGTGGTTCAGGACGGTCGCGGTCAGCCGGGGGAAGTCCCGCTCCCTGCGCGCCCGCCAGAGGGTGTACTCCTCCCGGTGCTCCTTGGGGACCCGCTGGAAGGAGTCGACCTCGCCGTCGGTGATCCGCCGGGCGGCCTTCACACAGGCGTGCAGCAGGGTGTACGGGAGGTTCGGGTCCTGGGTCATGACCGCGAGTTCCTCGCCCAGGGCCAACTGCGCCTGGTAGGGGAGCCGGACCTCCTGCCAGTAGGTCTCCAGGGCGTCCTCGTCACCGACGTCCAGGTACTCGTCGAGCGCGGCCCGGGCGGCCGTGACCGCGCGCTCGACGCGGGTCGCGTCGGTGGTGCTGTCCACCCGCAGCGGCAGGACGTGCAGGCCGATGGGCCGGGAGTGGGCGTGCACACGACGGGCCATGTCGCGGGCGCCCTCCACGGACTGCCGGTCGAGGTTGATGCCGAGGACGACGGTGTCCGGCAGGGCGAGGGTGCAGATGGCGGCGTCCTCGGCGAAGCCGGTCAGGCTGTCGATGAGGATGTAGTCGTACTTGCTGCCGGTCATCCGGTGCCGCAGCGCGGCGAGGAACTCCCGCCCGTCGGGGGTGTGCTGGAACTGGGACCAGTCGAACGCCTTGTGCCGCGCGGCGCCGATGTCGCCGTCGAGATGGCCCGGGCTGAGGTAGTACAGCTCGCCGCCGTTCGGGAACGCGTATCTGACGTCGACGTCGTAGGTGTCGAACGCCGCGTGCTCCGGGTGCAGGGCGCGCAGGTTGTCGGTGAGCGGTTGCTGGCCGGCGGCGGCGAAGGCGGAGAACATGTCCAGAATGCCGTCGCCGGTGCTCAGGTCCGGGTCCGTGAGGTACTTCGCGTAGTACAGGTGAAGACCGGGATTTTCCAGGTCCCAGTCGATGACGAGCACCTTCTTGCCGTGACTGGCCATGATCCAGGCGATGTTGGCCAGTGCCATGGTGCGGCCGGTTCCCCCTTTGGCCGCGTAGAACGTGATGACTCTCGTCTGTCGAACGGTCGTACTCATCCCCCGCCCCATGATTCCCTGGGTGCTCTCGTGACCAGCGGTGGCCAGGGTTCTCTGCGCCTGAGCCAGCCGGCCCGTTCCTGCTGTCTGCGGGCGAGCCGCTCCCCAGCGGTCTCCAGCAGTGGTTCGTCCGCTCTGTGCGGCGGTGCCTCCCCCACCTCGGCATCCGTGTGGGCGTCCGCCAGCACCGCCGCCATGGCCAGTGACAGCGCCTCCGGTGACCCCGCCTCGTGGTGCGACGCGCCCAGGTCGCGGGCCGGAGTCCGGGCCAGCGCCTCGCGCAGCCTCCCCGACGCGCGCCGGGTCTCGCGGTCCTGTCGCGGCAGCACACTGATGACAGCCGAGACGCGGGCCCCCGAGCGCGCCAGCCGCTCCCAGTGCACCGAAAAGGATGAATCGCCGGTCATCCAGGGATCGACGAGCACCACGACCACCGCCGAGTCGGCGACCTCGGACAGCTCCTCCTGTCCGACGCCGTCCAGGGTGACGACGGTCAGCCGGTCGACCCCGCGCTCGCGGGCCGCCCAGCCGGCGATTCCGGCGGCCGGTTCGTCGCTGTGCGGCCAAAAGGGGCGCCACTCCTCGGCGGTCTCGGCGTAGCAGTCGGCGGACTCGCGCAGCCGCTCCATGCCGTCCCGGGTCCCGGCGAGCAGCACGAGGACCAGTCGGCGCTCGGCGGCCGCGGGCGCGGGCGGCGGTTCGTGACGGGCCACGGACCGCTCCCGGTCCGGCCCGAAACACGGTGTCACCGCCGTGCCGTCCTGCTCGGTCATGGCGGGCAGTGGGATGCGCGCGGCGCGCGTCAATCGCTCGGCGACCCTGCGCACCAGGGCCCGGTAGCGCTGCCGGGCACCGGTGTCGTCCTGTAGGCCTGCCACGCCCGGACCCTGGTATCCGCCCTCGACGTCCTCCAGCAACTGGCCGGTGTCGGCGACCTCCTGGGGCAGGACCAGTGCGTCGGGGCGCCACAGCACCCCGATCAGCGCGTCCGAGTGGTGCCCGGTCAGCCACTGCCGTCGCTCCATGCGCTCACGGAAGACGGACCACTCCAGGGCGCACCGGCGGTCCGTCAGATAGTCGGCGGAGTACAGGACCAGCAGCGAGCGACAGGTGAGGACGGACGGGTCGGGGCCGGGGGAGGGGGTGGGGCGCTGGAGCCGGCCCTCATGACGGGAGAGACGGCCGAGCAGGGTGTGGATCTCGTTCTGGACATCGAAGTGGAACCGTTGGACCGGCCCTCTGTCGCCGGTCGAACTGGCATAGCTGGTGTAGAACAACGGCCCCACAGCAACCCCCCAAGGGACCAGCCTCCCGCTAGACGATGGTCCGTCGCACCCCCGATCGCCTGAATTGACACCGGTCGGTTGATGGGACGGCGTGTTTCCACGCGGCGGTGTCAATTCAGCCCTATGATAAGCAGTTTTGCCCGCTTGGGAGCCGGTTTGAAACCGGGACATCTCTCTCGGGTCCCCTTGGAGTGGCCGGAAATTCCGGGCGCGTTACTGATCACTGTTCGATTTCGGAGGAATGTACATGCTGGTTCAGTGGTCGGTTCGTCGGCGTATGTGCCGGATGAGCCGAGTGAGGTCCAGACAGTACACCGATGGATTCATGAATCCGCGCCGCGCACTGTGCCGATGAGTGCGCAGTCCGCCGCCGCAGATGTCGACGTGCGCACAGGACCGACAGCTGGAACAAAGAGTTCCGATTCCGGTTTCGGGAGCGCGCGGTGACGCCAGAAGATCGTCGAATGAATGGCTGAATACGTTCGCACCCGTGTGTGCGGCGCGATCGGCCACGGCGTTGAGGGATTCCGCCCACACCAGGCTGCCGTCCGTCTCGATCACGGTGACGGCCGCGGGCAGCAGCCCGAGGATCTCGGCGCTGCTGCCGGAGCCGTGCCGCAGCAGGGTGAGCGCCGACTCGAAGAGCCGCACCGGCACCGCGCGGCCGGTGTCCGTCCAGTGGTCGAAGACCTCGCACAACCAGTCGCCGTACGGCGCGCGCGAGCCGTCGGCGCCGGCCGGCGGGAAGTCCCAAGTGGCGTGCGGCAGCTGGAAGTCGACGGCGGGCGGGCGGTGTGCGACAAGGGCGTCGTACGTCTGCCGGGGCGGGGCCGTGGGGTCCACCGTGCACAGCAGGCCGCCGAACAGCCGTCGATGACGCGGCGAGCCGAGCCGCTCCAGCGCCGCGCTCACCTCGGAGTGGCTGCCCCGTACCGGGCCGCCGTTCCCGCGCCGGTGCCGATGGCGGTCGTGGGTCTCCGCGGCCCCGTCGAGACTGATGCCGACG
>JABFXD010000419.1 GCA_013361925.1 Streptomyces sp.
TACGCGGCCGGGTCGCGGTCGCCGGACGCCATGAGCGCCGTGCGGACCACGGCCGCCTGTTGCTCCATGGACTCCCTCAGCTTCTTCGGGGTGATGTGGACGACCGTGATGCCGAGGCGCTCCAGGTGTTCGCGCTTGCGGGCGTACTCGGACCACAGCGCGTCCTCGTCCTGGCGGGGGGCGCGGGTGTCCAGTTCGACGGCGACCGCCTGCTCGGGCCAGTACGCGTCCAGGCCGCCGAGGTGCGGGCCGCCGGGCAGGCGCAGGTCCACGTTCCACACCGGGTCCGGCAGGCCGTGCTCGCGCACCATCCGGTACAGACGGTCCTCCGCGATCGCCCGGCCCTCGGCGAGCAGGGAGTCCACCGCGTCCACCACATGAGGCCGGGACAGGAGCTTCGCCTGGTTCAACTCGCGGACCACGGCCGCCGGTTCGCAGTGGCCGCCCCGGACGGCCTCGGTGAGCAGACGGCGTACGGCGCCCGCGTCCGTCAGCTCCGACACCGCGTCCGCCAGGGCGCGCGGGACGGGGGCCACCGGGACGCCCGTCACCTGCTGCGGGGTCGGGAGGGACGCCGTACGGACGATCCGTGCGCTGCCCGTCGAGCGCAGCCGGCGGAGCCGGGGGACCAGCACGTCGATCTTGTCGACCGACATCAGCGGCGGGGAGGAGGTGAAGCCGTGCAGGGTCAGGGCCGCGAGGCCGGTCAGCATCGCCTCCGTGTACGTCGGGGCGTGCGCGTCCTCCGCGCCGGGCTGGGCCGGGACCCCGGCCGGACGCTCCTTCGCCGCGTACATCAGGACCGCGTGCAGCCGTTCCTCGCTGGTGGGCGGGCCGGGGTGGAGCAGGATCACGCCCGGGAGGATCTGCTGCCAGGGGCCGCCGGGACGGCACTGCTCGTTCACGTCGGCCGGCGAGACACCGTGCGTACGCAGCTGCGCCGTCGTCATGACCCGGCGGTGCACCTCGGAGAGGTGGCGGACCGGGCGGGGGGAGAGCGGGGGGACCGGGGTGTTGTGGTTCATGCAGCGGGGATTCCCTCCGCCGATCGCCCCTCTAACCGCTGTTACGCGCCTGTCGATAAATGCGGACAAGGCGGTACTAAAGGACGGGTGTTCGGATGCCGAGTAGGCGGCGAAAACCCCTGGTCCGAATGGGTGGGACCAGGGGTTACGGTCATAATTGACTGAATTCCGTAACGGCTACGGACGGCCCAGGCTTTGGCCAGAGATCAGCCCGTCTTCGCGTCGCACTCCTGGCCTCGCAGCGCCCTCGCCAGGTCGTCCCGCGCCTCCAGCACCAGCCGCCGCAGCGCCGGGGGCGCGTCCTCGTGCGCCGACAGCCACGCGTCCGTCGCGTCCAGGGTCTGCGGGGAGTCCTGCAAGGACGGGAACAGTCCGCGCACCACGTCCATGCCGATCTGGATCGACCGGTCCGCCCACACCCGCTCGATCGCCGCGAAGTACTTCTGCGCGTACGGCGCCAGCAACTCCCGCTGCGAGGACTGGTTCCACCCCCCGATCGTCGCCTCCACCAGCGCGTTCGACAGCGCGTCCGACTCCACCACCTGCGCCCACGCCTGCGCCTTCACCGCCGCCGACGGCCGGGAGGCCAGACAGCGGACCTGGTGGCGCTTGCCGGACGCCGTGTCGTCGCGGGCCAGTTCGGCCGCGAGGACCTCCTCGTCCGCGAGCCCGTGCGAGGCCAGCGGGCCGAGGAACGCCCAGCGCAACTCCTGGTCCACCGTCAGACCGTCGATCTTCGCCGTGCCCTCCAACAGGCCCTGGAGCAGCTGGAGATCGGCCGGGGAAGAGGCCACCGACGCGAAGAACCGCGCCCACGCCAGCTGGTGCTCGCTGCCCGGCTCCGCCAGCCGCAGCTCCTTCAGCGCACCCTCGGCGAGCAGCCGCTCACCCGTCGGACGCCACCCCGGCGCCGCATAGTTGACCAGCGACGAGTTCGCCCACGCGTGCAGCATCTGGAGCACACCGATGTCGGACTCGCGGCCCGCGAAGCGCAGCACCAGGTCCATGAAGTCCCGGGCCGGCAGCAGTGCGTCCCGCGTCATGTTCCACAGCGCCGACCAGCACAGGGCGCGGGCCAGGGGGTCCGTCAGATCGCCCAGCTGCCGCTTCAGCGTGTCCAGCGACTCCGCGTCGAAGCGGGTCTTGCAGAAGGTCAGGTCGTCGTCGTTGACCAGCACCAGCTCCGGCGCCTCCGCGCCCGCCAGCTCCGTCACGACCGTGCGCGGGCCGTCGACGTCGACCTCCACGCGCGCGTACCGCTCCACGGCGCCCTCGGGAGTACGCCGGTACAGGCCCACCGCGACGCGGTGCGGGCGCAGTTCGGGGTGCGACTCCGCGGCCTCCTGGAGCACCGCCAGCTCGGTGATCCGCCCCTCGGCGCTCAACAGCACCTGCGGGGTGAGGGAGTTGACGCCCGCCGTCTGGAGCCATGACCTCGACCACGCCGCCATGTCCCGGCCGCTGGTCTCCTCAAGGACCGACAGCAGGTCACCGAGGCGGGTGTTGCCGTACGCGTGGCGCTTGAAGTAGCGCCGCGCGCCCTCCAGGAACGCGTCCTGGCCGACGTACGCCACCAGCTGCTTGAGCACCGAGGCGCCCTTGGCGTACGTGATGCCGTCGAAGTTGAGCTTGGCGTCCTGGAGGTCGCGGATGTCGGCGGTGATGGGGTGCGTGGAGGGCAGCTGGTCCGCGCGGTAGGCCCAGGCCTTGCGGCGGTTGGCGAAGGTGATCCAGGCGTCCTTGAAGCGGGTCGCGCCGACGTTGGCGAACGTGCCCATGAAGTCCGCGAAGGACTCCTTCAGCCACAGGTCGTCCCACCACACCATGGTGACCAGGTCGCCGAACCACATGTGCGCCATCTCGTGCAGGATGACGTTGGCCCGGCCCTCGTAGGACGCCTGTGTCACCTTGCCCCGGAAGATGAACTCCTCGCGGAAGGTCACCAGGCCCGGGTTCTCCATCGCGCCGAGGTTGTACTCGGGCACGAACGCCTGGTCGTACTTCCCGAAGGGGTACGGGTAGTCGAAGTGGTCGTGGAAGAAGTCCAGGCCCTGCTTGGTGACGAGGAAGACGTCGTCGGCGTCGAAGTGCGGGGCCAGACCCTTGCGGCACATCGCGCCGAGCGGGATCTCCAGGCGGGTCCCGTCCTCCAGCACCCGCTCGTAGGAGTCCGTCACATAGTGGTACGGACCCGCCACGACACAGGTGATGTACGTCGAGATCGGCTTCGTCTCCGCGAAGCGCCACACGCCGTCCGTGTGCGTGGCGACCCCGTTGCTCCACACCGTCCACCCCTCGGGAGCCCGCACCTCGAAGCGGAAGGGGGCCTTGAGGTCGGGCTGCTCGAAGCACGCGAAGACACGGCGGGAGTCGGCCGGCTCGTACTGCGTGTACAGGTAGACCTCGCCGTCCTCCGGGTCGACGAAGCGGTGCAGGCCCTCGCCCGTGCGGGAGTAGGCGCACTGGGCGTCGACGATCAGCTCGTTCTCGGCGGCGAGGTCCTCCAGGGTGATCCGGGAGCCGTCGAAGACCTCGCCCGGGTCGAGATCACGGCCATTGAGGGAGACGGAGGTCACACTCGGCGCGATCAGATCGGCGAAACCGGTGGCGCCGGGCTCGTTGCAGCGGAACCGGAGCGTCGTCACGGAACGGAAGGTGCGCGGAGACTCGTCGCCCTCCCCGACGGCCGAGCGGACGTCGAGGGACACCTCGTACCCGTCGACGGACAGCAGGGCGGCCCGCTCCCGGGCCTCGTCGCGGGACAGATTCTCACCGGGCACAGGCGGCACTCCCTCAGATCGACAGCGAGCGGTGTTCGGTATGTGGACAGCACCGATCCTGCCACGTGCCCCTGACGGGCGGGAGGCGGGAATGGGGTGGGGTGGGGACGACGTTGTCTCAGGGAATCGAACAATTTCCTGAGGAGACGCATGTCCGAGACCAGCTCCGCGAAGACGCCCGTCGACTTCTGGTTCGACCCGCTGTGCCCCTGGGCCTGGATGACCTCCCGGTGGGTCCTCGAGGTGGAGAAGGTCCGGAACATCGAGGTGCGCTGGCACATCATGAGCCTGGCCGTGCTGAACGAGCCGAAGATCGACGAGCTGCCCGAGGAGTACCGCGAGCTCCTTGAGACCAAGGCCTGGCAGCCGATCCGGGTGGTCACCGCGGCCTGGCAGAAGCACGGCTCCGACATCCTCGGCCCGCTGTACACCGCGCTCGGCACCCGTATCCACAACGAGGGCCAGGGCCCGACCCGCGAGGCCGTCGAGGGCGCCCTGGCGGACGTCGGCCTGCCCGCCGACCTGATCGAGTACTTCGACCAGAAGGACTTCGAGTTCGACGCCGAGCTGCGCGCCTCCCACAAGGAGGGCATCGACAAGGTCGGCCAGGAGGTCGGCACGCCCGTCATCGCCGTCCCCGGCGACGACGGCGAGCAGATCGCCTTCTTCGGCCCGGTCGTCACCCCCGCCCCCAAGGGCGAGGCCGCGGCCCGCCTGTGGGACGGCACCCTCGCCGTCGCCTCGGTCCCCGGCTTCTACGAGATCAAGCGCACCCGGACCAAGGGCCCGGACTTCAGCAACCTGTAGGTCACCGTCATTCCGCGTCGGCGGCGGGCTCCTTCTTGAACTTCTCGGGGAGGAGCCCGCTGTCGTTGATATGGCCGATGCGGAAGTAGGTCAGACAGCCGGCGGCCGTGCACCGCCAGAGGTCGTGCACATAGGTGCGGCCCCCTTCCGCGCGGGCCCAGGCCTTCTCGGCCTCGTCGAGCTTGTCGAAGTCCTGCATGCCACGGCAGGTCCGGCAGTACCGGCTGATCGTCACAGACCCCTCCTCGCCATCACCGCCAGATCCGGGAAGTCGGTCACCACCGCGTCGACCCCGAGTCCGTAGTACAGCGCGTATTCGGCGAACGCGTCCCCGAAATCGCTCGCTCCGCTCCCGCGCCGGAACTCCACCGGCAGGAACTGGTTCTCCGCGCGGAAGGTGTACGGCCCCACCCGCAGCCCCGCCGCATGGGCGTCCGCGAGGAGGCTCGTGCCGAGGAGGGAGGACTTGTCCGGGCCGATCCAGTCGGCGTACTCCGCGACGGCCGCCAGACCCGCCGGGGACATCATGTCGCGGTACGTGGTCGAGGGCAGGTCGTACGGTCCGCCCGTCGTCCCCAGCGCCTGCCACAGCGGCACGCCGAGTCCCGTCATCCGCCGCAGGCTCGTCGGCTCGAAGGACTGGACGACACACTCGCGGGCCGTCAGGCGGTTGTGGCGGATCGCGGACGCCAGCCTCGGCTCCAACTCCAGGCCCAGCGCGCGGAAGTACGTCGGATGCTTGGTCTCCGGGAAGACGGCGACCGTCCGGCCGTACGCCTTCGACAGCCGGCGGGCCAGTTCCACCACCTCCTGGAACGTGAGGATCTCGTCCCGGCCGTCGAAGACCGTGTTGCGGTTGCGGAGCGCGGGGAGGCGTTCGACCGCCCGCAGGGTCTTCAGCTCCGCGAGCGTGAAGTCCTCCGTGAACCAGCCGGACACGGA
>JABFXD010000940.1 GCA_013361925.1 Streptomyces sp.
AGGACCAGCACCTTCACCCCGGCCAGGTCGGGATCCGCCGCGATCAGCCGGGTCGCCTCGATGCCGTCCAGGTCGGGCATCCGGATGTCCATCACGATCAGGTCCGCGCGTGAGTCCCGGGCCCGTTCCACCGCCTCCCGGCCGGTGCCCGCCTCGCCCACGACCTCCATGTCCCCCGCCGACTCGACGAGCATCGCGAACGCGGCCCGTACGAGCGTCTGGTCGTCCGCCAGCAGTACGCGGATCGTCATCCGGCCCCCTCCAGAGCACCCCTGAGCGGCAGCACCGCCGTCACCTCGAAGCCGCCCTCCGTCCGCGGCCCGGCGTCGAGTGTGCCACCCACGCTGCGGGCCCGCTCCCGCATCCCGATCAGCCCGAAACCGGCGCCCACCGAGCCGGCGTCCGCCGTCCTGCCGTCGTCGCTCACCGACACGCGCAGGGCGCCCTGCTCCTCGTACAGCGACACCCGTATCGCGGGCTCCGGCCCGGCGTGCCGTACCGCGTTCGTCAGCGCCTCCTGCACGATGCGGTAGGCCGCCGCGCCCACCGCGGGTGGGGGCGTCTCGTCGACCCGCAGGGTCTCCAGGACCCTGGCTCCCGCCAACCGGGCCGCCTCCAGCAGGTCGGGGACGCCGTCCAGGCCCGGCAGCGGCCCGCGTACCTCCACGGCGGCGCCCTGTTCGCGCAGCACCTCCAGCGTCGTACGCAGTTCGCCCCGCGCGGAGCGGCAGGTGTCCGCGATGTCCTCCAGCGCCTTCGCCACCGTCTCCCGGTCCAGGCGTTCGGGGTCGGCGGCCAGGACGTGCGCGGCGACCGAGGTCTGCACGCCGATCAGCGTGATGCTGTGGGCCAGCAGGTCGTGCAGGTCGCGGGCGATCCGCAGGCGTTCCTCGGCGACCCGGCGCCGCGCCTCCTCCTCGCGGGTGCGTTCGGCGCGTTCGGCGCGTTCGACGAGGGAGGCGACGTACTGGCGGTAGTAGCGGACGTCGATGCCGATGAAGAGGACGGCGAGCACCCAGCCGTAGGTGCGCACCAGGTCGCCGACCTGTTTGTGGTCGCCGAAGGTGAACATCACGGTCACGGAGAGGGCGAGGCCCGCGGCGCCGACCAGGATCGAGCGCGTGGGGCGCTGGGTGACGGTGACCGTGTACAGGGCGACGAGCGAGGCGGGGACGGGCGCCCCGTGGTTGTTGTCGAGGGCGTGGTACGGGATGACGAGCACCACGACCGCGGCGAGCACGAGCAGCGGTCGCCGCCGGCGCCACACCAGCGGCACATGGGCGGCGAGGAGGAGCGTCCAGCCCAGGGCGTCCGGGTGGCGGAGGGTGTCGGTGAAGGCCGCGAGGACCGTGGCGAGGGCGGCGAGCACGGCCGCCAGCACCGCGTCGTTGCGGGTGGCGTGCGGCGCGGTGCCGGGGTCGCGGGTGAGCGCCGCCACGACGCGTTCGCCCAGGCGTGGCCGCACCGGGGCCGTGGTGGGATGCATGGGGCTCATCCTCCGCCGGAACGGCGCCCCTCCGGGAGAGGAGGGGCGCCGGTCGGTGCCGTTCAGTGCGTCACCACCGCCACGGGCTCCGGTTCCCTCGGCGGGGTCGGCGTCTCGGGCTCGCGGGACAGGGCGCCCGGCCACCACACCGTGCGGCGCAGCGCGACGGCGGCGCTGGTGACGAGGTAGGTGCGGACCAGGAAGGTGTCGAGCAGGACGCCGACCGCGATGACGAAGCCGAGTTCGACGAGGCTGACCAGCGGCATGTTGGTGAGCACCGCGAAGGTCGCCGCGAGGACCAGGCCCGCCGAGGCGATGACGCCGCCCGTCGTCCGCAGCGCGGTCAGGGCCGCCGCCACCGGTTCCGTGCCCTGGAGGGACTCCTCCCGCATCCGGTGCATCAGGAAGATGCCGTAGTCGACGCCGAGGGCCACCAGGAAGACGAAGGAGAGCAGGCCGAGTCCCGGGTCGGTGCCCTCGAAGCCGAACACCGGGCCGAAGACGAGTCCGCCGATGCCGAGGGCCGCGCCCCAGACCGCGACCACGGCGCCGACCAGGAGCAGCGGCGCGACCACCGACCGCAGCAGCACGATCAGGATCAGCAGGACGGAGACGAGGACGAGCGGTACGACGATCATGCGGTCGCGGGCGTTGGTGTCCGCGAGGTCGAGCTGCTGGGCGCTGGCTCCGCCGACCAGCGAGTCGTCGAGGCGGTCGCGCAGCGCCTCGATGGTCGCCGTCTCGCCCGCCGACTGGGGGGCGGAGGTGGCGACGACCGAGATCTCCGTCCAGCCGTCCCCGCTGCGTCCGCGCTCCGCCGCGGCGACGCCGGGGGTGTCCCGGACCTCGCCGAGCACGGCGTCGGCGCGGTCGGTGGGGGCGAGGACGGTGAGCGGCTGGGTGCCCTGCTCGGGGTAGGCGCGGGCCAGCGTCTCCATGGCGGCGACCGCGTCGGGCTTGGTGGTGAAGGAGTCCTCCTGCTTGAGGGCGCCGGGCAGGTTCAGCGTCCCGAGCGCCAGCGCGCCGAGCAGGACCGCGCCGGCGGCGAGGACGGTCAGGGGGCGGCGTCCGGCCGAGCTGCCCATCGCGGCGAACAGGGACCGGCGGGCCTTGGGGGTGCTGCCGTAGCGTGGCACGAGCGGCCAGAAGACGCGGCGGCCGAGCAGCACGAGGAGGGCGGGCAGCAGGGTCAGCATGGCGGCCAGCGCGCACAGGATGCCGACCGTGCCGAGCGGGCCCATACCGCGGCTGGAGTTGAGGTCGGCGGCGAGCAGGCAGAGCAGTCCCGCGGCCACCGTGCCGGACGAGGCCAGTACCGCGGGGCCGCAGCCCTTGAGCGCGGCGACCATCGCGTCGTACGGCCGCTCGAAGCGCCGTAGCTCCTCGCGGTAGCGGGAGACGAGCAGCAGCGCGTAGTCGGTGCCCGCGCCGAACACGAGGATGGTCATGATGCCGGAGCCGGCGCCGGTCACGGCGGTGCCGAACCACTGGTGGAGGCCGTAGGCCACGGCCATCGACAGATAGTCGGCGAGGCCCGCGACGGCGAGCGGCACCAGCCACAGGACCGGGCTGCGGTAGATCAGGATCAGCAGCAGCGCGACGACCCCGGCCGTGGTGTAGAGCAGCGGCCCGCCGAGCGCGTTGTACACCTCGGCGGCGTCGGTCTGCAGGGCTCCCGCGCCGCCCACGTCGACGCTCATCCCGCCGTCGTCGTGCGCGATGTCCCGTACGTCGTTGACGAGGGCGTCGCGCGCCTTCTCGTCGGTGCCCGGCTCGGTGCTCGCCACCGGGTACATCAGGGTGGTGCCGTCCTTGGAGGGGACGCCCTGCGGCCGACCGGTGAGCTGGTGCGCGCCGGCGATCCGCTCGATCTGCGCGGCGGCGGTCGCCTTGTCGGCCGCGGTCAGCCCACCGGCACGGTGATAGACGACGACCATCTCGGTGGCCTCGCCGCCGGGCAGCCGGTCCTGGATCCTGGCGACCTGCGTGGAGTCGGCGCTGCCGGGCAGATAGTCGACGGCCCGGTCCCGCTGGACGTCGGCGAGCTTGGCGGCGAACGGCGAGGCGAACGCCAGCACGGCGATCCAGAGCCCGAGCAGCACCCAGGGCACGGCACGCCGTCGCGGTGAAGATGTCCTTGCGGCCCCCATCGACGGGCCTCCCTCCGGTCGGGTGTCTGGGTCGAGTCCAGACTCCCGGCGCGGAACGGCCGAATCGTCGCGCGCAAGGGCGAGTTGGCGGTTACTCCGGAGGGCGGCACACGGCCGCGGTTACTCCCCGGGGAGTAACGGGAGGGTCCTACGACGGTGTCCGCGCCGCCGCCAGCAGCCGTGTGACGTCGTCCGCGCAGATGGTGAGGGCGGCGCCCACCGTGGCCAGCGCGTCCCGCTCGGCCGGGGTGTAGGGCCCGTCGGCGAGCGCGATCCGCGCGCCCTGGAGCAGAACGGACTCCCGCCCGGCCGGCGCGAGGTGCGGCGCCAGCGGATCGAGCGCCTCGTGCAGCTCTATCGCCAGCCCGGCCCCGCAGGGTTCACCGAAGACCCGCCCGGTGTCGGCGGCCAGCGCCTCCACCAGCGCGCCCAGCTGGTCCTCCGTGCAGTCGTCGAACCCGGCGGCGCGCACCGCGCAGGCGGCCGCCTCCAGCGCCGCACGCGAACAGGTACCGCCCGCGGCGAGAACCGCGAGGGCGACGGTGTGGACGGCGTCGCGGAGCATCGCGGAGAAGCGGGTGGTGGTCGGGTGGTCGAGGACGTCGGTGCCGAAGTGACGGCGACAGGCGGCGCATTCGACGACCGGCCCGGTCGCGCCGCGCGGCAGGACCGGAACCCCGAGGAGGGTGAAGCGGCGGCGCCCGGTCAGCCGCTGGTAGTTGCGGTCCCCGCCGCATCCCGGGCAGAAGAACTCCCCGTCGCCCACGGGCGTCCACGCGGTACGCGTGCCCAGCATGCGCGCAGGCCTGGCGGCACGGTCGTTTCGTCCCCGTCCTGGCAGCACGTCACACCTCCGCGTAACCGCACGGCAACATCGCCGCGCTGGCGTGATGTTAGCCACATCAGGGAGGCCCAGTCAGCACCCTGGACGAGACCTTTCCGTGACCTGCACAGAGAGATGGCCGGAAACAAGCGGGCCCCGCCCGCAGAAGAACAGCGGACGGGACCTGAAAGCGAACGGGGCGGAAGAGGCTTTTAGGGGCGCGGGGAACTGCGCGACCAGCCACGACGGCGCCGCACCCGATCAACAACCCACGATCAACGCGCAGCCCTGTTAACAGCAGACACAACCGCCTTCAGCGACGCACGCGTCGTGTTCGCATCGATCCCGATCCCCCACAGAACCTTGCCGTCGATCGCACATTCGATGTACGACGCGGCCTGCGCCGACGCACCCTCGCTCATCGTGTGCTCCTGGTAGTCCAGCAGCCGCGCATCGATGTCGACCTTGGCCAGCGCGTCGAAGAAGGCCGAGATCGGACCGTTGCCGGTACCGGTCAGAACGGTGTCGACGCCATCGACCGTGGCCTCCACCTTCAGCGTGTCCACGCCGTCCGTGTCGGTGGTCGACTGCCCGTTCTTGACCTGGATACGGCCCCACGGGTTCTCGGGGTTCGGCAGGTACTCGTCCTGGAAGACGTTCCAGATGTCACCGCCGGTGACCTCGCCGCCCTCGGCGTCCGTCTTGGCCTGGATGAGCTTGGAGAACTCGATCTGCATCCGGCGCGGCAGGTCCAGCTTGTGGTCGTTCTTCAGGACGTACGCGATACCGCCCTTGCCGGACTGCGAGTTGACGCGGATGACGGCCTCGTAGGAGCGACCGACGTCCTTGGGGTCGATCGGCAGGTACGGGACGGCCCACTCGATGTCGTCGACCGTGACGCCCTTGGCGGCCGCGTCGGCCTCCATCGCGTCGAAGCCCTTCTTGATGGCGTCCTGGTGGGAGCCGGAGAAGGACGTGTAGACCAGGTCGCCCACGTACGGGTGGCGCGGGTGGACCTCCATCTGGTTGCAGTACTCCCACGTACGACGGATCTCGTCGATGTCGGAGAAGTCGATCTGCGGGTCGACGCCCTG
>JABFXD010000981.1 GCA_013361925.1 Streptomyces sp.
TACCCATACCTGCGTGTCACCTTGCTGTTCCAGAATGCAACAACTGGGGGAGAACAGGCCCGGAGGGGGTGCCTGGTTCTCTCCCTCTTCCGTGCGGGCCGCCGGAACGGGGGACCGGCGGCCCGCACGGCACTCTCAGCGGGGGTCGGGGCGCGCCGCGTCCGAGAGGGACTTGACGCCTCCGTGGGCAGTGAGGCCCCCGTCCACCGGAATGTCCGCGCCGGTGATGAAGGACGACTCGTCGGAGATCAGGAACAGCACGAGCGGGGCGATGTCGTCGACCGTGCCGCTGCGCCCGAGCGGCGTCTCCCGCAGGGTCGCCGCCCGGAAGGCGTTCGTGGCGGCGGCGGTCATCTCCGTCTCGATGAAGCCGGGATGGATCGTGTTGACCCGGATGCCGCGCGGCCCGAACTCCGTCGCCGCGATCTTCGACAGCCCGCGCAGCGCCCACTTGCCGGCCGTGTAGGCGACCGGGTAGTAGCCGGTCAGGGCGGCGGACGAACCGACGTTGACAATGGAGGAGCCCGCCGCCATCAGCGGGGAGAGGTACTGGATGCCGAGCAGCGGCCCGGTGGTGTTGACCGCCTGCGCCTGCGCCCGCGCCATGTCCGCGGCCGTCACCTCCCCGAGCCGGCGCGCTGGATGATCCCCGCGTTGTTGACCAGGCCATGGACCTGCCCGTACAACTCCTTGATCTCGGCTGCCAGTTCGGCCCAGTCCGTCTCCTTGCTCACGTCGAGGCGACGGCAGCCCTCGCCCTCCGGACGTACGTCGGTGGCGACCACCTCGGCCCCGGCGGGGCCAGGGCGGCCGCCTCGGCGGCACCCTGACCACGGGCCGCACCCGTGACGACGACGACCTTCCCGGCCAGCCGGGTCGTGCTCTCGCTCATGCCGGACAACCTACTGTCCTGGCACGTCAAGACCCGGCTCGTAGGACGGCTCGGGGTTGAACACCGGGTGATAGCTCTCGGGCGCGGCCAGGTAACTGACGGGCAGCCCGCCGGTGTCGACCACGATCTGGTCGACGGCGATCGCCGCGTCCACCATGAAGATCCGCAGCACATGCTCACCGGGCTCGGCGACGCTCACGGTCGTGGTCAGCCTCTCCACGCCGTCCTCGACGTTACGGGCCCACGCGTCCCCGCGGTTGCCGGTGGCGACGGCCTGCCCGGTGAGCACGACGGCCGGCTGGTCGTCCAGCGCCACGGCCACCCGCCGATACCCGCGCTCGTCGAGCGAGGGCAGCCGGAACACGGTCACCGGGAAGGCGCCGGTCGACGCGAACCGCACCCGGTACCTCAACTCCGGTGCCCGCGAGGCGAAGTCACCGGTGACCGAGGCCGCCGTCGACGGCACCGCCTCCACGGCTCCGGTACGACGCCCGAGACCCCGTACGACCCGCCAGCGGGCCCCGCCCCGCGCCACCCGCTGCTCGAAGTGCGCCGCGTCGATCGACACGTATCCGTTGGCCTCGACGAATCCCCGGGCCCGCCGCCGCGCCCGCGCACCGTCGTTGACCACCCGCACCGGCACCTCGACGCTCAGTCCGCCTCCGGTGACCACGACCGAGGTGTCGAGCGTGCCCTCCGGCGCCCGCTCCCAGTCGACCTCGATCCACACCCGCGTCTGCTCGGTCAAAGAGCCACCCGAGGTGCTGAGCCGCAGCCACGAGGCACCCGCCTGCGCCGTCCAGTCCAGCGCCAGGAAGCCGGTGTTGAAGACGTCCACGAACCGCCGGTCACGGGAGTAGGCGGAGAAGAGCAGCGGCCGGGCCACCCCCGTGTCGTTCCCCTCCGCCGCCACCCCGAGCCCCGACGTCTGCGTCCGGGTGACCCGGGTGACGGTCGGACGCCCCGGCGCCTTGGGGATCTGGGAGGGGTACGGGTTGATGTAGCCGTCCCATTTCCCGCCCGCCACCTGGGTGTTGTACCGCAGGGTGAGCGCCTGTTCGTCCGCGTGCGCGGCCAGGGCCAGGTCCGCGAAACGGTTGGCGCCGGCCCCGCGTCCCTGCCGCACGGCGAGCGCGTTGCGGTCCGCCCAGTAGTACTTGAGGTTCATCAAGTACGCCCCGTGCACCGGGTATTCGACCAGCTCGTAGAAGGCGTCCGCGCACTCCGCGGGCACCTCGGCAGCCACCGCCCGCACCCGCGCCAGCAACGCCTCGTACGCGGCCAGTCGCCGTCCCGCCTCGTCGCCGTGATGGATCACGGACAGGATGCCGGGCGCGATGAACTCGGGGCGCAGCTCCGCCGCGAGCCGGTAGTACTCGGTACGGATCGCGGCGATCTCCCGGCCGTACCGGCGCCCGAACTGCCGCCCCTCCCACTCGGTGAGGAAGTCCTCCACCTCGTCCGGACCCCAACGGTCCACGTCCCAGGCCATGTCCATCGAGAAGGACAGCCCTGTCTCGATCGACTTCAGATCACCCACGTTGAAGATCCACATGCGATCCACGCCGTGTTCGTACACGCGGCGCAACTCCTGCCAGACCTTCGCCAGTTGGGTGGTGTCGAGCCACAGATAGCTCTTCGGGCGGCCCCAGTAGGACAGGTGGTAGTAGATGCCGTTGCCGCCGGAGCGGGCGCGCTCGGTGTCGTTCGGCAGCTGGCGCATGTTGCCGTGGTTGTCGTCCGGCCAGATCAGCGTCACGTCGTCGGGGACCTGGACGCCCGCGTTGTACAGCTCCAGGACTTCCTTGTACGGGATGAAGATCTGCGGTTCCACCACGGCGCCGACCTCTTCGGTGAGGATGCGGCGCTGGTCGGTGATGATGTCGTTCATCACGACGACCTTCTCGGGGATCGTCGTCGCGTACTTCGTCTCCAGGGCGCTGTCGTGCAGTCCGCGCATGCCCAGCGTCCAGCTGCTCTCGTAGGCGGCGTTCTGTCGCGCGCGGGCTCGCCAGTAGTCGGAGATCACGGCCGGGTTCACCGTGTAGTCGTACACCGGTCGGCTGCCGTCGGCGTTCGGGTGCTCGGCGGCCCACGGCTCCCACTCGTGGACGCCGTTGCGCAGCAGGGCCTCGGGGTGACTCGACCCGACGACCAGCCCGTATTCATCGGCGAGTTCGGGGTTCTCGCGGTACTTGTTGAAGAAGTCGGAGTACGGATGCATCGCGGGCCACAGGTAGTTGGCCTTGAGGCGGAGCAGCAGCTCGAAGATCCGTCTGTAGGTCTCCGGGCCGATGTTCTTGTCCGGCTCCTGGGTGCGGTGGGACCAAGTGGTCAGGTTCTGCTCGTCGTTGATGAAGATTCCGCGGTAGCGGACGGAGGGCTCACGGCGCAGGAACCGGCCCGCGGGGACCGTCACGGTGTCCCGGCGTTCCACGGGGACGTCGGCCCACCAGTACCAGGGGGAGACACCGATGCGCTCCGAGGTGTCGTAGACGCCGTAGACGGTGCCTCGACGGTCGCTTCCCGCGATCACCAGCGCGCGTTCCACGCCGGGCGCGGGGTGCTCGACCACCTGGGTCACGGAGGCTTCCCAGCGTCCGCGCACCTGCGAGACGTCGAGGCGACCGTCGTCCACGAGGCGGTCGATGACGGGACTCGATCCGAGGGTGCCGACCAGGACGAGGCCGGCCGCCCGGTCCGGCAAGGTGTGCAGCAGCTCCGGGCGGACCCCGCCGACCCGCTCGACGTCCGCCCGCAGATCGCCGGCCGCGCGGATCACGGCGGCGTCGTCGGCCGCGTCCACGAAGACGGCGACGGCGGTGCCCGCGTCGACCAGCGGGAAGTCGGGGCGGCCCCCGGACGCGGCCTGCGCGGTCGTGGGCGACAGCCCGGGGAGCAACGGGGCCGCTCCCACGGCGGCCATTCCCTTCAGGAACGACTTGCGCGACCAGGACGATGACTCGCGGTGCGGCACGAGATGCTGCCTTTCCGTTGGCATGGCATGGCATGGCCAGGCTAGAAAGCGCTTTCTCGCGCAGCGTAGGTCAGGGCTTCGGGGGGCGTCCAGAGTGGTGCAGCGGGGGAATGGAGGGGCGTGAGGGGTCAGGGCCGGGCGGTTGGCGGCCCCGCGCCGCTGTGGTGGCGCCGGAACGGGTGGATGCGCGTCGGTCAGCGGAGGGAGGCCGGTCGGCTGGACGATCAGCCGCAGCCCGGGCTGTCGAGGCCGATCACCAGGTCGAAGATGCCGTGCGGAATGCGGAGAGACGCCGGTGGACGCGAGCGTGGTCCCGGCGCGCAGGACGAGCAGCCCGGTCAGCGCACGCGGGCGAGCCCCGCCGGGCGGCTGGGTTCCTGCCCTGAAGCGACCGCCGGGCGGGCAGCCGGGGCGCAGCCCTGAAAGGGCCCCAGCGTCCGCAGGCGCCCCCGGCGCCCTCCGTCAGTCGCGGTCCGCGCGTGCCGCCTTCTCGGCGTGCAGCTTCTTGACGCGGGCGCCCTCCTTGCGGACCTCGGCCTGCGTGGCGCGCTCCTTGACCAGCCACTCGGGCTGCTCCTGCTTCAGCGTCTCGATCTGCTCCGTGGTGAGCGGCTCGGTGACACCGCCGCGCGCGAGGCCGGCGATGGACACGCCGAGCTTGGCCGCGACCACGGGGCGGGGGTGCGGGCCGTTGGCGCGCAGGTCCTGGAGCCACTGGGGCGGATCGGCCTGGAGTTCGGTGAGCTGGGCCCGCGAGACGACACCCTCACGGAACTCGGCGGGGGTGGCCTCGAGGTACACACCCAGCTTCTTCGCCGCGGTCGCGGGCTTCATCGTCTGGGTGCTCTGGTGCTGCGTCATGGGGTCAAGGGTATCGACTGGGTGAACCTTCGCCGACCACGGCGGGTAACCTGGCCAGGTGACAGGCGTGGACGAACCCCCGAAGACAGGCCCGGAAGAACCCCCGGCGTTCCGGCTCGCCTACGTCCCGGGAGCGACCCCCGCGAAGTGGGTGCGGATCTGGCACGAGCGGCTGCCGGACGTTCCGCTCACCCTCCTCCAGCTCTCCGGCGCGGAGGCGGTCGACGCGCTGCGGGACGGCTCCGCGGACGCCGGTCTCGTACGGCTGCCGGTCGACCGTACGTTCTTCAGCGCCATCCCCCTCTACACCGAGACCACGGTCGTCGTCGTCCCCAAGGACCACGTCATCGCCGCCGTGGAGCAGGTGACTCTCGACGATCTGGCCGACGAGACCGTGCTGCACCCCCTCGACGACGTCTTCGACTGGGAGCGGCCGCCGGGGGAGCCGGCCTTCGAGCGGCCCGCGACCACGGAGGACGCGATCGAGCTGGTCGCGGCCGGTATCGGGGTGCTCGTCGTCCCGCAGTCGCTGGCCCGGCTGCACCACCGCAAGGACCTGACGTACCGGCCGGTCACGGACGCCCCCGAGTCCTCCGTCGCCCTGGCATGGCCGGAGGAGTCGACCACGGACCTGGTCGAGGACTTCATCGGCATCGTCCGTGGCCGCACGGTCAACAGCACGCGGGGCCGGGCCAAGGAGCAGGCCGAGCCGAAGCCGGCGAAGTCCAAGGCGTCCGCCCAGCCCAGGAAGCCGCAGCAGAAGCGGGCCGCCCCGGCCGGCGGACGGCGCAAGCCGCCCGCCGCCAAGCGGGGCAAGCC
>JABFXD010000921.1 GCA_013361925.1 Streptomyces sp.
CTGACCTCATGCTTTCGCTCGTTCGACGCCGCCACGTGGACTACGTCCGCGTCACGAGCATGGGCTGTCGACGCTCCATCTGAGCCTCCAGCCCTCCCTTTGCGCAGCCATCCACTGCCGCGCTTCTCTCCCTCTCACCCTTTGCGGACGCACCATGACCAACGTGTCGACGAATCCGTCGAATCCGTCGTACCAGCAGCTCCCGATCATCGATCTCTCGGCCGCCGACCGCGGTCCCCAGGCCCGTGCGCTGCTGCATGCCCAGTTGCACAGTGCCGCCCATGACGTGGGGTTCTTCCAGCTCGTCGGGCATGGGGTCAGCCAGGCCGAGACCGACTCCCTGCTCTCCGCCATGCGGACGTTCTTCGCACTGCCCGAGCGGGAGCGGCTGGCCATCGACAACGTGCGCTCGCCCCACTTCCGGGGGTACACCCGCACCGGTGACGAGCGCACCGGGGGCAGTCGGGACTGGCGGGACCAGCTGGACATCGGGGCCGAGCGGGCGGCGCGGACACCCGGGGCCGGTGAGCCGGCGTACTGGTGGCTGGAGGGGCCCAATCAGTGGCCCGACTCGCTGCCCGAGCTGCGGACCGCCGCGCTCGGCTGGGTCGAGCGGCTCAGTTCCGTCGCCGAGCGGCTGCTGCACGAGCTGCTCGCCTCCATCGGGGCGCCGGCGGACTTCTACGACCCGATCTTCGGGGAGCGCGCCCACCCGCATCTCAAGCTCGTGCGGTATCCGGGGAGTGCCGGTGACGGCGCCGATCAGGGGGTCGGCGCGCACAAGGACTACGGGTTCCTCACCCTGCTCCTTCAGGACCAGGTGGGTGGCCTCCAGGTGCAGCGTGAGGACGGGCTCTTCCATGACGTGCCGCCGTTGGAGGGGGCCTTCGTCGTCAACCTCGGGGAGCTGTTGGAGGTGGCGACCAATGGGTATCTGGTCGCCACCAACCACCGCGTCGTCTCCCCGCCCGGCGCCACCGAGCGGTTCTCCGTGCCGTTCTTCTACAACCCGCGGCTGGACGGGCGGGTGGAGCCGCTGCCGTTCGCGTACGCCTCCGCCGCGCCCGGTGTCTCCGACGACCCCACCAACCCCCTCTTCGCCGAGTACGGCTACAACGAGCTCAAGGGCAAGCTGCGGGCGCATCCGCTGGTGGCGGAGCGCCATCACGGGAACCTCTTGACTCCGGCGTGAACAGCGCCCCCTCAGCCACTGATCTCACTGGGCGGCGATGTTCCCGTACCCCTCGATCTCCTGGGGGCTGCGCACTCCCGGCCCCACATAGCGAGCCGAGGGCCGGACCAGGCGCCCCGTCCGCTTCTGTTCCAGGATGTGCGCCGACCAGCCGGCGGTGCGGGCGCACGTGAACATGGACGTGAACATGGGCGCCGGGACCTCGGCGAAGTCGAGGACGATCGCCGCCCAGAACTCGACGTTCGTGGCCAGGACGCGGTCGGGGCGGCGGGCGTGGAGTTCCGCCAGGGCCGCCTTCTCCAGCGCCTCGGCGACCTCGAAGCGCGGCGCGCCCAGCTCGCGGGCGGTGCGGCGGAGCACGCGCGCGCGGGGGTCCTCGGCGCGGTACACCCGGTGGCCGAAGCCCATCAGGCGTTCGCCCTTGTCGAGGGCCTGCTTGACGTACGCCTCGGCGTCGCCGGTGCGCTCGATCTCCTCGATCATGTGGAGCACGCGGGAGGGGGCGCCGCCGTGCAGCGGGCCTGACATGGCGCCCACGGCGCCCGACAGGGCCGCGGCCACGTCCGCGCCGGTCGAGGCGATGACCCGGGCCGTGAAGGTGGACGCGTTCATGCCGTGTTCGGCGGCGGAGGTCCAGTACGCGTCGACCGCCGCGACATGCTTGGGGTCGGGTTCGCCGCGCCAGCGGATCATGAAGCGTTCGACGACGGACTGGGCTTTGTCGATCTCGCTCTGCGGGACCATGGGCCGGCCTTGGCCGCGGGCGGACTGGGCGACGTAGGACAGGGCCATGACGGCGGCGCGGGCGAGGTCGTCGCGGGCCTGGGCCTCGTCGATGTCGAGGAGGGGCTTGAGGCCCCACACCGGGGCCAGCATCGCCAGCGCGGACTGGACGTCGACTCGGATGTCGCCGGAGTGGACGGGGATCGGGAAGGGTTCCGCGGGCGGCAGGCCGGGGCGGAAGGCGCCGTCGACGAGCAGGCCCCAGACGTTGCCGAACGAGACGTGACCGACGAGATCCTCGATGTCGACGCCCCGGTAGCGGAGTGCGCCGCCCTCCTTGTCCGGTTCGGCGATCTCCGTCTCGAACGCGACGACTCCTTCGAGGCCAGGTACGAAGTCGGACATCAGGCGGCTCCTCATGATGTGTGCGACGGGTGACGCCGACGGATCCACGGCCTGTGCGGGGCTCGCGGTCCTGGGCGGTCATCCCAGTGATGCCCCGTTGGGTCGGCGGTCACCCCACGGGGGTGGCATCTGCACCATATCCCCGAGTGCCACCCTTGGGCAGGGTTCGCGGCACTCAGTGCCACCTTCCGTGGAGTGACGTTCGATACGGCAAGATGACCACGTGACCGACGCAGACGCCGTCTCCCGAGGGGCCGAGACCGCTCCCGAGACCGCTCCCGACCCCGCCTCGATGCGTAAGCAGTACCGGGCCGAGGGGCTCTCCGAGGGTGAGCTGGCCGCCACTCCGGTGGAGCAGTTCGCGCGCTGGTTCAAGCAGGCCGCGACGGAGGCCCATCTGTTCGAACCGAACGCGATGGTGGTGTCGACGGCGGACGCGGAGGGGCGGCCGAGTGCGCGGACGGTGCTGCTGAAGCAGTTCGACGAGCGAGGGTTCGTGTTCTACACGAACTACGACTCGCGCAAGGCGCGTGACCTCGCCGAGAACCCGTACGTCTCGCTGCTCTTCCCGTGGCATCCGATGGCCCGCCAGGTGATCGTCACGGGTGTCGCGCGGCGCACGGGGCGGGACGAGACCGCCGCGTACTTCCGTACCCGGCCGCACGGTTCGCAGTTGGGCGCGTGGGCGAGCGAGCAGTCGTCGGTGATCGGGACGCGGGCGGATCTGGAGGCGTCGTACGCCGGGTTGGCGGCCCGTTATCCGGAGGGCGAGCAGGTGCCGGTGCCGCCGCACTGGGGTGGTTTCCGGGTGGCTCCGCAGGCGGTGGAGTTCTGGCAGGGGCGGGAGAACCGGCTGCACGACCGGTTGCGGTACGTGGCCGAGGCGGACGGGAGTTGGCGGGTGGAGCGGCTCAGTCCGTGAGTGCCGCTTCCAGCAACTGAGTCCATTGCGCGACGACCTTGTCCCGTCGCCCCTTGTCGTCCGTGAGGAGGTTGGCCAGGCCCAGGCCGCGGGCCATGTCCAGCAGGCCCTGGACCGTCTCCCGTACGCCCGGCCTCGACTCGTCCGCGTCCAGCAGGTCCACCGCGATGCGGTGGGTCTCGCGGCCGACGCGAGCCTCCAGCTCCGTGACCTGGGGGCGTAGTTGCTCCTCGTTGGAGGCGGCGACCCACAGGTGGAGGGCGGCCCGGAAGAGGGGGCCGGTGTAGAGGTCGACGAGGGCGGAGACGACGGCTCGGCGGTCGCCGGCCGCTGCGCCTTGCGGGAACAGGTCGCGGATCGCTTCGGAGCGTTCCTCGGCGACGTACTCCACCGCTGCTGTGAAGAGGTCCTCGCGGGTCGGGAAGTGGTGCTGGGCGGCGCCTCGGGAGACGCCCGCGCGTTCGGCGACGACGGAGACCGTGGAGCCCGCCCAGCCGTGTTCGGCGAGGCAGGCCACGGCGGCTTCGAGGAGTCGCTGGCGGGTGGCCCGGCTGCGGTCCTGCTTGGGGGTGCGGTCGCCCGGGGAACGGTCCATACGGTCGCCGACCGTGCTCACAGCGCCCATGTGGGGTCCCGTCGTTCTAGAAAGGCCGTCATGCCTTCGCGGGCCTGCGCGGAGGCGAACAGGCGGGCCGAGAGCGCGGTGAGGTCGGCCGCGTCCCGGTCGAAGGCTTCCAGCACCCTAACCGTGAGCAGCCGTTTCGTCTCGGCCAGGGCCTCGGGGGCGGCTTTGCGCAGTCCTTCGAGGATCGGTTCGAGTACGGCGTCCACGTCGTCGCCCGTCGTCGTGAGCAGGCCGATACGGGCGGCCTCGGCGGCGTCGAAGCGTTCGCCGGTGAGGTAGTAGCGGGCGAGGGCGCGCGGGTCGGTGCGGGGCAGGAGCGGGAGGGAGATGACGGCGGGGGCGACCCCGATCCGTACCTCGGTGAAGGCGAAGGTCGCCGCGGTGGACGCCGCCCCGATGTCGCAGGCGGCGAGGAGTCCGAGGCCGCCCGCGCGGACGTGGCCGGTGACGCGCGCGAGGACGGGTTTCGGTACGGCGACGATCTGGCGGAGCAGGCCCACCAGGGCGTCGGGGTGGGGCGGGTCCTTGAGGTCGGCGCCGGCGCTGAAGGTGTTGCCGGTGTGGGTGAGGACGACCGCGCGGACGTCGCCGTCCTTGTCGCAGTCGCTCAGCGCGTCCGTCAGCTCGCCGACCAGCGCGGCCGACAGGGCGTTGCGGTTGTGCGGGGCGTCGAGGGTGAGGGTCTCGACGCCTCGCGCGCGGGTGCGGTCGATCAGGGTCATGCGAGCTCCCTCAGTCGGCGGCGCAGGATCTTGCCGGAGGCGGCCCTTGGGACGTCGTCGATGAAGGTGACGTGGCGGACGCGTTTGTAGGGGGCGACGCGTTCGGCGACGTACATCATGACCTCTCCTTCGGAGAGGTCGGCGGCGGTGGGCTGGCGGACCACGTAGGCGTGCGGGACCTCGTTGTTCTCGTCGTTGTAGACGCCGATGACGGCGGCGTCGGCGATGCCGGGGTGGGTGAGGAGCAGGGCTTCGAGTTCGGCGGGGGCGACCTGGAAGCCCTTGTACTTGATGAGTTCCTTGACGCGGTCGACGATGAACAGCCAGCCGTCGGTGTCGACGTGGCCGACGTCGCCGGTGTGCAGCCAGCCGTCGGGGTCGATCATGGCGGCGGTGGCGTCGGGGCGGCCGAGGTAGCCCTTCATGACCTGGGGGCCGCGGATGAGGATCTCGCCGGCCTCGCCGGCGCCGAGGTCCTTGCCGGGGTCGTCGAGGGAGACGATGCGCATCTCGGTGCCGGGGATGAGGCGGCCGACGGTGCCTGCGGGGGCCTCGCGCATGGCGTCCAGGGGGACGACATGGGTGCCGGGCGACAGTTCGGTCATGCCGTACGCCTGGCCGACCGGCGGCAGGTTCAGGCGCCGGGAGCAGGCGGCGGCGAGCTGGGCGTCGAGGGGCGCGGCGGCGCTGACGATGTGCCGCAGGGACGACAGGTCGTACTGCGCGACCAGCGGATGCTTGGCGAGGGCGAGGACGATCGGCGGGGCCACGAACAGGTCGGTGATGCGGTGGTTCTGGATGGCCGCGAGGTAGCCCTCCAGGTCGAAGCGGGGCAGGACGACGACCGTGGCGCCCTGCCGGAGCGGGGCGTTCATCAGGGCGGTCAGGCCGTAGATGTGGAAGAAGGGCAGGACGGCGAGGATCCGGTCGCCGGGTTTCGCCGGCATCAGCGGTTCCAG
>JABFXD010000819.1 GCA_013361925.1 Streptomyces sp.
GCTTCGGACGGCCGCCTTCACCGTGGGGGGATACGGGCTGACGTGACTACTTGTACGTGATGTCCGAGGACGAGTACTTGCAGTACGTCCCGTCAGGACCCGAGCCGTTGGTGGTCGGCTCCTTGCCGCTGTTGTTGCCGATGTACTTCTGGCAGGGGACGATCTTCTTGCTGGAGTCGCCGACGATCGTGATGCCCTTGAGGGTCGCGCTGTCGCCGTAGTTGGTGTTGATGCCGACGAGCTTGTTGCCCTTGTAGGTCGCCTCGATGGTGTTGAGGTTGATCGTCCGCTTGTACTGCGTCGAGCAGTTGCCGCAGGAGCGGACGAACGTGCCGAAGTTCTTCACCGCGAAGTTGGAGATGTTGAGCGTCCCGGCGCCGTTGAACTGGAACACCTTGTCGCTGGCTTCCTTCGCGCCACCACCGGAGATGGTGTACACGTTCGACGACGAGGAGCCCCTGAACGTCGCCGCGTCCTCGCCGACGTCCTCCCACCAGACGTTCTGCAGCGTGCAGCTGCCCTCGCAGTGGATGCCGTCCGCGGCGGGCGCGCCGATGATGACGTTCTTCAGGACCGCGCCGGCGGCGAGCTTCAGGATCGGGCCCTGGTCCTCGTCCTGGCTGCCGCTGCCCAGGTCACCTGAGCCGTACAGGCGCTGCATCCCGTAGTCCTTGGTGCCGGACACGGAGATGGTGGAGGTGACCGCCTTGCTGCTGGTGGGGGTGGGCCAGGTGGCGGCGTTCGCGGTCGGCGTGTTGATTGCCATGATCATGCCAACCGAAAGGCCGAGTGCGGCCGTCGCGCCGGTCAGTGCGCGGCGGTGTGTGCGGGGAGGTGGAGAAGAAGTCATGTCCCGATTCCTTCTGTGTGCGGGGGGTTGGTCGTTGATCGCGTACGTGAACGATGTGTGCCATTACGAACGACACGCGCAGACCCATGCGGCTCTTCCCGGGGAATGCCACGCCGTTCGGTCACCCTGCTGAACGGAACGTAGAGGGTAAGCGCTTTCTGGTCAACGCTTCGCGCAGAAGGTTTCTCTGGCGTGGGAGCGCTTCCATGGCGGCCATGTGCATGCCACCATTCCTGTTGCTCCCCTCAGCGATGCCCCCACGAGCCGCCATCACGAAGGGACCCACCGTGTCCGCCACTGTCGGCACCCTCGCGAGGAGACCGCTGCGCGCGGTCCTTGTCGCGCTCCACGGAATGCTGGTGGCGTTACTCGCCGCCGCACTTCTCACCGCACCCCCGGCCGCCGCCGAGGAGGCCGCCCCGACCGCCACCCTCACCGAGATCACGAACTTCGGCGCCAACCCCAGCAACCTGCAGATGTACCTGTACGTCCCCGAGACCGTCACCGCCCGTCCGGCGGTCCTGGTGGCCGTCCACTACTGCACCGGCTCCGGCCCGGCGATGTACTCCGGCACCGAGTACGCCTCGCTCGCCGACCAGTACGGGTTCATCGTCGTGTACCCGTCCGTCACCCGCTCCAGCAAGTGCTTCGACGTCTCCTCACCGCAGGCGCTCAAGCGCGGCGGCGGCAGCGACCCGGTCGGCATCAAGTCGATGGTCGACTGGACGGTCGACGCCTACGACGCCGACACCAGCCGCATCTTCGCCACCGGCATCTCCTCCGGCGCGATGATGACCAACGTCCTGCTCGGCGACTACCCGGACGTCTTCGCCGCGGGCGCCGCCTTCTCGGGCGTGCCGTTCGGCTGCTTCGCGACCACCGACGGCTCGGAGTGGAACAGCGCGTGCGCGCAGGGCACGATCACCCACACCGCCCAGGAGTGGGGCGACATCGCCCGCGCCGCCTACCCCGGGTACACCGGCGCCCGCCCGCGCATGCAGCTGTGGCACGGCACCGAGGACGACGTGCTGCGCTATCCCAACTTCGGGGAGGAGATCAAGCAGTGGACGAACGTCCAGGGGGTGAGCCAGACCCCGGCCGCCACCGACTCGCCCCAGTCGGGCTGGACCCGCACCCGCTACGGCGGCACCGGTGACCGCGCCCAGGTCGAGGCGATCAGCCTCCAGGGTGTCGGACACAACCTGTACGCCTGGGGGATGGCCGCCCGCGTGCTCACGTTCTTCGGCCTCGACAGCGGCGGCACCGTGCCCCAACCCCCGGCCGGGCCCTGCAAGGTGACCGTGACCACCAACGCCTGGAACACCGGCCTGACCGCCTCGGTGACCCTCACCAACACCGGCACGACCACGGTCAACGGCTGGCAGCTCGCCTTCACCCTGCCCGCCGGGCAGACCATCACCAACGGCTGGAACGCCACGTACGCGCCGACTTCCGGCGCGGTGACGGCGACGAACGCCTCGTACAACGCGACGCTCGCGCCGAACGCGAGCGTCAGTATCGGCTACCAGGCGACGCACACCGGGAACAGTGCGGCGCCGGGCGCCTTCAGTCTCAACGGAACGGCCTGCACGGTCGGTTGACGGATCCGGCCGCAGGCGCCGTCAGTACGGCAGCAGTCGTCCCGACGGTGTCCTGCGGTCGATCGTCTCGTCCCGGCGCGGGGCGGGTCGGCGGATGACTCGGATACGGGTCTGACCCTTCATGACGCCCTCCTCATGCCTGATACCAACAGCCTCGCTGTCGCGGGCGCCTGGCACATCGTGCCTGGGGAGGCATTACCCCTGACCTGGGGGGAGCAACCGCCGGGGCCGCCCTGCTTCTACGGGAGGACCGGGACCTACTACTGAGGTACCAGTCCTCCGCGGGCGCTTCCCGTCGGCTCAGACCGACCGGTGGTACTGGTCCGGCACGTGCACGTCGCCGCCCAGCTCGCGCGCGGCCTGCCGCGCCCAGGACGGGTTGCGCAGCAGCTCACGGCCGAGGAGCACGGCGTCCGCCTCGCCGTTGACCAGGATCTTCTCGGCCTGCTCGGGCTCGGTGATCAGACCGACCGCGGCGACCGGCAGCTTGGTCTCGGCCTTGACGCGGGCCGCGAACGGCACCTGGTAGCCGGGGCCGATCGGCATCCGGACGCCGGAGGCGTTGCCGCCGGTGGAGACGTCCAGGAGGTCGATGCCGTGGGCCTGGAGATCGGCGGCGAAGCGGACGGTGTCGTCCGGCGTCCAGCCACCCTCCTCCAGCCAGTCGGTCGCCGAGATGCGGAAGAACAGCGGCTTGTCGTCCGGCCACACCTCCCGTACGGCGTCCGCGACTTCGAGCGCGAAGCGGGTGCGGTTCTCGTACGAGCCGCCGTAGGCGTCGGTGCGGTGGTTGGAGTGCGGGGAGAGGAAGTTGCCGATCAAGTAGCCGTGCGCGCCGTGGATCTCGGCGATCTCGAAGCCGGCGGCGAGGGCGCGGCGGGCCGCGTCCGCGAACTGGCCGACGACCTGCTGGATCTGAGTCACCGTCAGTTCGGTCGGCGCCGGGTGCCGCTCGTCGAACGCCACCGGGCTCGGCCCGAGCGGCTGCCAGCCGCCGCGCTCTGCGCCGATCGGCGCGCCGCCCTTCCAGGGCCGCTCCGTCGAGGCCTTGCGCCCGGCGTGGGCGAGCTGGATGCCCGGGACCGTGCCCTGGCTCACCAGGAAGCGGGTGATCCGCCGGAACGCCTCGACCTGGGTGTCGTTCCAGATGCCGAGGTCGTACGGCGAGATCCGGCCCTCGGGGCTCACGCCCGTGGCCTCGACGATGACCAGGCCCGTACCCCCGGCCGCGCGCGCCGCGTAGTGCGCGAAGTGCCAGTCGTTGGGCGCGCCGGCCTCGGGGCCCTCGGATGCCGCGGAGTACTGGCACATCGGCGGCATCCACACCCGGTTCGGGATCGTCACGTCGCGCAGGGTGTAGGGCTCGAAGAGTGCACTCACGGCGGGCTCCATTCGTCACGGGACCGGTGGTCGACTCGTACGATAGGCATCGTAGTACGGTGGATGTCAAACTACGAAGGGTTTCGTACAATGGGCGTCCCGAAGGCTTCCGAAAGCCGTCCCGAAGCTTTCCCGAGCCTTCCCGAAGCCTTTCCGAAGAGGTGGAGCCGCCGTGACCTCGCCCGCTGTCAGCAGCCGCGACCTGCCGCATCCGGCCCGGGACGAGATCCGGCTGGAGCCGATCCTGCACGCGCTCTCCGACCCGATGCGCCTCGCGATCGTGCGTGAGCTCGCCACCGTCGGTGACGAGCTCACGTGTTCGCAGTTCGAGCTGCCCGTCACCAAGTCCACCACCACGCACCACTTCCGGGTGCTGCGCGAGGCGGGCGTGATCCGGCAGATCTACCGGGGCACGGCCAAGATGAACGGCCTGCGCCGGGACGACCTAGACGACCTCTTCCCGGGGCTGCTCGACGCCCTGCTCGGCGCCGCCGGTCGGCAGGCCGTCCGTCTCGGCTGAACCGGGCCTCTCGGCTGAACCCGCCTTCGAGGGAAGGTGGTTGAAGAGCAGGTTCAGCACGATCGCCGTCAGACAGCCCGCGCTGATGCCGCTGTTCATCACCGTCTGGAACCAGTCCGGGAACTTCTCGTACACCGTCGGCACCCCGACCGGCAGCATGCCCATGGCCACCGAGACGGCCACCACCGTGAGGTTGTTGTTGCCCTTGAAGTCGACGGTGGCGAGGGTCCTGAGGCCGCTCGCGGCCACCGTCCCGAACATCACCAGCCCCGCACCGCCGAGCACCGGCGCCGGTATCGCCGCGACCACCGCGCCGAGCTTGGGCAGCAGACCGAGCAGCACGAGGATGCCGCCCGCCGCGGCCACGACCCAGCGGCTGCGGACGCGGGTCATGCCGACGAGGCCGACGTTCTGGGCGTACGCCGTGTAGGGGAAGGTGTTGAAGACACCGCCGAGGACGGTCGACAGGCCGTCGGCGCGCAGGCCGTCCGCGAGGGTGCGCGGCTCGACCTTGCGGTCGGTCATCTCGCCGACCGCGATCAGGTCACCGGTCGTCTCGGTCATCGTCACCAGCGCCACCACCAGCATCGACGCGATCGCCGAGGCCTCGAAGGTGGGCGCCCCGAAGTGGAACGGCGTACTGATCCCGAGCCAGTCGGCGTCGCCGACACCGTCGAAGTCCGTGAACCCGAACGGCACGGCCACGGCGAGGCCCACCACGATGCCGATCAGCACCGCGATCCGGCTCAGGAACGCGGGCGCGAACCGCTGCACACCCAGCACCACGAGGAGCACGAAGAGGGCCAGGCCCAGGTTCTTCGGCTCCCCGAAGTCCGCCGAACCGACCCCGCCCGCGGCCCAGTTGCCCGCGACCGGCAGCAGCGAGAGGCCGATGATCAGGATCACGGTGCCCGTGACGAGCGGCGGGAAGAAGCGCAGGAGCCTGCCGAAGACCGGCGCGAGCAGCATGATCGCGAGCCCCGCGACGATGACGGAACCGTAGATCGCGGGGAGGCCGCCGCCGGTCGTGCCGATCAGCACCATCGGGGAGACGGCGGCGAACGTGCAGCCCTGCATGATCGGCAGGCGCACGCCGAAGCGCCAGAAGCCGACACACTGGATCAGGGTGGCGATACCGCACACCAGGAGGTCGGCGGTGATCAGGTAGGCGAGATCCGCGGGCGACAG
>JABFXD010000798.1 GCA_013361925.1 Streptomyces sp.
GGGCACCCGTATGAAGTCGGCCACACCCAAGGTTCTTCACGAACTCTGCGGCCGCAGCCTCGTCGGCCATGTGCTCGCCGCATCCCGCGAGTTGGACCCCGAGCATCTCGTCGTCGTCGTGGGCCACGCGCGCGAGAAGGTCAGCGCGCATCTCGGCGTCATCGACCCCGACGTACGCACCGCCGTACAGGCGGAGCAGAACGGCACCGGGCACGCCGTACGGATGGCGCTCGAAGAGCTGGGCGGGGTGGTCGACGGGACGGTTGTCGTCGTCTGCGGGGATACGCCCCTTCTCACCGGGGACACCCTCCTCAGCCTCGCGCACACCCACTCCACCGACGGCAACGCCGTCACCGTCCTGACCGCCGAGGTCCCGGACGCGACCGGGTACGGGCGGATCGTGCGCGACGGCGCCTCGGGCGCGGTCACCGCGATCGTGGAGCACAAGGACGCCTCCGACTCGCAGCGGGCGATCCGTGAGATCAACTCCGGGGTGTTCGCGTTCGACGGGCAGTTGCTCGCCGACGCGCTCGGGAAGGTCAGGACCGACAACAGTCAGGGCGAGGAGTACCTCACCGACGTTCTCGGGATTCTCCGGGAGGCCGGTCACCGCGTGGGCGCCTCCGTCGCCGCCGACCACCGTGAGATCGCGGGCATCAACAACCGGGTCCAGCTCAGCGAGGCCCGTCGGATTCTCAACGACCGGCTGCTGACGCAGGCCATGCTCGCCGGGGTCACCGTCATCGACCCCGCCAGCACCTGGGTCGACGTCACCGTCACCTTCGATCAGGACGCCGTCGTCCACCCCAACACCCTGCTGCACGGCACCACCCACATCGGCTCCGACGCCGAGGTCGGCCCCAACAGCCGGCTCAAGGACACCCACGTCGGCGCCGGTGCCCGGGTCGACAACACCGTGTCGGACGGGGCGCACATCGGGCCGGACGCGACCGTGGGGCCGTACGCCTATCTCCGGCCCGGTACCCGGCTCGGTGCCAAGGGCAAGATCGGGACGTACGTGGAGACGAAGAACGCCTCCATCGGGGAGGGGACGAAGGTTCCCCATCTCTCCTACGTCGGGGACGCGACCATCGGTGAGTACACCAACATCGGTGCCGCGAGCGTGTTCGTGAACTACGACGGGCAGGACAAGCATCACACCACCGTCGGGTCGCACTGCCGGACGGGTTCGGACAACATGTTTGTGGCGCCTGTCACGGTCGGGGACGGTGCGTACACCGCCGCAGGGTCGGTGATCACGAAGGACGTGCCGCCCGGTTCGCTCGCTGTGGCCCGTGGTCAGCAGCGGAATATCGAGGGTTGGGTGGCCCGTAAGCGTCCGGGAAGCGCGGCGGCGAAGGCGGCCGAGGCGGCGTCCCGGGAGCCGGACAGCGAAAGCTGACCGGAAACAGGTGCGTCAAACACGGCGTACCGTGATAAGTGCACACCCGCACCTACCAGCTGAGACGGCCCGTCGCGCCCAGCGGCGAGGTCTCTCGACACCCAGCTGAGACACCTCTGAGGAGACAGTGCTGTGACCGGGATCAAGACGACCGGCGAGAAGAAGATGATGTTCTTCTCCGGCCGCGCCCACCCCGAGCTTGCCGAGGAGGTCGCCCAGCAGCTGGGTGTCGGGGTCGTCCCGACGAAGGCCTTCGACTTCGCCAACGGCGAGATCTACGTGCGGTACCAGGAGTCGGCGCGCGGTGCCGACTGCTTCCTGATCCAGAGCCACACGGCTCCGATCAACAAGTGGATCATGGAGCAGCTGATCATGATCGATGCCCTGAAGAGGGCTTCGGCGCGCTCCATCACGGTCATCGTGCCGTTCTACGGCTATGCCCGTCAGGACAAGAAGCACCGTGGTCGTGAGCCGATCTCGGCGCGTCTGATCGCGGACCTGATGAAGACGGCCGGTGCGGACCGCATCCTGACGGTGGATCTGCACACCGATCAGATCCAGGGCTTCTTCGACGGCCCGGTCGACCACCTCTTCGCGCTGCCGCTGCTCGCGGACTACGTCGGGGCGAAGGTCGACAAGGACAAGCTGACGGTCGTGTCCCCGGACGCGGGGCGGGTGCGGGTCGCCGACCGTTGGTGCGACCGGCTCGGTGCGCCGCTGGCGATCGTGCACAAGCGGCGTGACAAGGACGTCGCCAACCAGGTCACCGTGCATGAGGTGGTCGGTGAGGTGAAGGGTCGTGTCTGCGTTCTCGTCGACGACATGATCGACACGGGTGGCACCATCTGCGCCGCCGCGGACGCGCTGTTCGCGCACGGTGCCGAGGACGTCATCGTCACGGCGACGCACGGTGTGCTCTCCGGGCCCGCCGCCGACCGGCTGAAGAACTCCCGGGTGAGCGAGTTCGTGTTCACGAACACGCTGCCGACGCCGGGTGAGCTGGGTCGTGACCTGGACAAGATGACGGTGCTGTCGATCGCGCCGACGATCGCGAGTGCGGTGCGTGAGGTGTTCGAGGACGGTTCGGTGACGAGCCTGTTCGACGAGCAGTAGGACGTTCTGCCCATGCGGAAGAACGCTTCTGCATGATCGATTTTTCTGCGGCCTCCCTGGCTGAGTAGACTGCTCAGGTTGCTCGGCGAGGGAGGCCGTACCCATTGCGGGATACGGCGCTCCGTTATCGACGCGCTCTTCGTAGCAGGCCGTTCGTGGCCGGGTGACCTTGTCCGCTCTCACCCATACGAGGAGTGATCCACATGTCCGAGATCAAGATCTCCGCCGAGACCCGCAGCGAGTTCGGCAAGGGCGCCGCCCGCCGTATCCGTCGTGACGCCAAGGTTCCCGGTGTGCTGTACGGCCACGGTTCGGACCCGCTGCACCTGACGCTTCCGGGCCACGAGCTGCTGCTCGCCCTGCGTACGCCGAACGTCCTGCTCTCCGTGGACATCGACGGCAAGACCAACGAGCTGGCCATCCCGAAGTCGGTCCAGCGTGACCCGATCAAGGGCTTCCTGGAGCACGTCGACCTCCAGCTGGTCAAGCGCGGCGAGACCGTCACGGTCGAGATCCCGGTCCACACCGAGGGCGAGCTGGCCGCCGGTGGCAACCTGCTGGAGCACGTCCTGAACGCGCTTCCGGTCGAGGCCGAGGCCACCCACATCCCCGAGTCCGTCACGGTCTCCGTCGAGGGCCTGGAGGCCGGTGCCTCCATCCTCGCCAAGGACATCACGCTCCCCAAGGGCACCACCCTGGCCGTCGACGGCGACGCTGTCGTTCTCCAGGTCCTGGCCGCGCAGGCCGAGGAGTCCGCTGAGGGCGAGACCGAGGGCGACGAGGCCGCCGAGGCCTGAGCCTGAGGCTCGGCCAGAGCTCTGCTGGAGCTCTGCGAGAATTCGTCAGCCGCCGCTTCCGTACGGGAGTGGCGGCTGGCGCGTATCGAGGAGACATGGACGTGACGACCCCCGCCAACGCCCCCTGGCTGATCGTCGGCCTCGGCAACCCCGGGCCGGAGTACGCGGCCAACCGCCACAACGTCGGTTTCATGGTGGCCGATCTGCTGGCCGAGCGGATCGGGGGGAGGTTCAAGCGGGCCGGGAAGGCGCAGGCGCAGGTCGTGGAGGGGCGGATCGGGCCGCCTGGGCCGTTCAACCGCCGGGTGATCCTCGCAAAGCCGATGTCGTTCATGAATCTGTCCGGTGGGCCGGTGAACGCGCTCAAGGACTTCTACAAGGTGCCCGTCGCGAACATCGTGGCGATCCATGACGAGCTGGACATCGACTACGGGGTGCTGCGGCTGAAGCTGGGCGGCGGGGACAACGGGCACAACGGGCTGAAGTCGATGACGAAGGCGTTCGGCGCCGAGTACCACCGGGTGCGGTTCGGGATCGGCCGGCCTCCGGGTCGGATGCAGGTCGCCGACTTCGTGCTGAAGGATTTCTCCTCGGCGGAGCGCAAGGAGCTGGACTACTTCGTGGACCGGGCGGCGGATGCCGTGGAGTGTCTGGTGATCGAGGGGCTGGAGCGGGCGCAAAGCACGTACAACTCCTGACTTGTCACCCAGCGAGGTTGACGGGGCGTTGAGGCATGGCCAATGATCCCCGCCATGCCTGCCACAGCCATCACCTCCCGCCAGGCCTCGGTCGCGGCTCTTCGTTTCGGGCGGCTCGCGGCGATGGGCGCGGTCGCGGTGCTGATCCTGATCGCCGGTGTGTGGGCGTCGTGGGGCACCGCGCAGCACGTGATGCTGACGAAGGGCCGGGAGAGCGGCACGATCGAGGTGACGCGGTGCGGGGAGGACACCTGTACCGGGCCGTACACGCCGATCTCCGAGGGGTCCAAGGCGCGGGCCGAGGTCGTCATCGAGAAGACGGTGGCCGTGCGGAAGGGCGAGACGTACACGGTCGTCCTCAAGCCGAGCAGTGATGACGTCGTCCGGTCCGGTCCGGCCGGGATTCTCTATGCCTGGGTTCCGCTGGGTGGTGCGCTGCTGCTGGCGTCGGTCGTGGTGGCGGGCGGGTTGGGGCGCACGCGGGGCGCGTGGGTGATGGCGGGGGCGGGAATCGCGCTGCTCACCGCCGCTTTCGTGACCATCTGACGGCTTTTTGGGTTCTCCACGTCTGTGGAGGGTCTGAGTGTTGTCTGTTCGTGATTGACCTGAGGTCAGTCGTGGCTGGATGCTGAGCCGCCCCCTCCACATCTTCCCTGTCACATCTCGAAGATGGACTGCCCCATGCGTACCCTCAGCCGCGCCGGCGCTTTGTCCGCCGTCGCCCTGGCCGCCCTGCTCGCGGCCCCTTCCGCCTACGCCACCGCTCCCGGTGACAACGGCACGGTGAAGATCCACGACGCCACGACCGGCGAGGAGCTTCACCGCAACGAGCCGCACGTGTGCACCTTCTACCTGGACGCGTTCGGTTTTGACTCCGTCCAGGAGGTCGACTGGCACATCGAGGCGTGGGCCCCGTCGGCCGACGTCAAGGGCGAGACGGTCAAGTCCGGTGAGATCACCCTCGATGACGAGGGTCACGGCCGGACCGAGGACCTGTCGCTGCCCGACGGCCACTACAAGCTGTTCTGGAACTTCGAGGGCGAGAAGGGCGCCGCGAAGCACAAGGTCTTCTGGACCGACTGCGAGGGCTCCGACGGCGGCAACCCCGGTTCGACGCCGTCGGGTTCCGCGTCGGCGTCCGAGTCGGCCTCCCCGTCCGCGTCGCCGTCCGGGTCGGCGCCGGCCGGTGAGTCCTCGGAGCCTTCGGCGTCGTCGTCGCCGTCCGCCCAGGGTGGCGGCGGCAGCGACAGTGAGGGCGGTGACCTGGCCGAGACCGGCAACGGTGCCCCGGTGGGCCTGCTGGGCGGTGCGGCCGCCGCGCTGGTGGCCGCGGGTGGCTACCTGGTGTTCCGTCGCCGTAAGGCATAAGCGACAGCATCGGCACGGAGTACGACGGTGCCCCCGAGGTCGGACCTCGGGGGCACCGTCGTATACGGGTGGACCGTCAGCCGGTGTTGCGCAGGCCCGCCGCGACACCGTTGACGGTGAGGAGCAGGGCGCGGGCCAGGGTCGGGTCGGCCTCCTCGCC
>JABFXD010000655.1 GCA_013361925.1 Streptomyces sp.
CTGTGGTGGATGGGTGTGCCCGCTCCGGTCAGGGGCCGACCGGTTCCGCCGCGGCGGGTCGCGACGATCTCGGCGGCGATCGACAGGGCCGTCTCCTCCGGGGTGCGACCTCCGAGGTCGAGCCCGATGGGCGAGCGCAGACGCTTCAACTCCTCTTCAGTCAGACCTACTTCACGCAGTCGCCGGTCACGGTCGAAGTGGGTGTGCAGCGAGCCCATGGCACCCACGAAAGCGACGGGCAAGCGCAGAGCGACCTCCAGCAAAGGGATGTCGAACTTGACGTCATGAGTGAGGACGCACAGGACGGTGCGGGCGTCGGTCGTCGTACGGAGGAGGTAGCGGTGCGGCCACTCCACGACGACCTCGTCGGCCTCGGGAAAACGCGCCCGGGTGGTGAAGACCGGACGCGCGTCGCACACCGTGACGTGATAGCCGAGGAACTTGCCCGCGCGCACCAGTGCGGCGGCGAAGTCGATCGCGCCGAACACGATCATCCGAGGGGCCGGCACGCTCGATTCGATCAGCAGGGTCAGTCCGCCGGGGCAGTGCGAGCCGTCCTCGGACACCTCGACCGTGCCGGTGCGGCCCGCGTCGAGCGCGGCTCGCGCCTCGACCGTGGCCGTGCGGTCCAGGTCCGCATGGCCGCCGAGGGTGCCCTGGTGCGAGCCGTCGGGCCGTACGAGCAGCCCCGCGCCGAGCCGCGCTGCGGGGCCGCGGACGACGCGGACGAGGGCGACCGCCTCCCCTGCCGCGGCGAGGTCCAGTGCGTCGCGCACCAGGGCCCGCGGCGGCGCGTCGACGGGCAGCGGGGTGACCAGCACGTCGAGGACGCCGCCGCAGGTCAGCCCTACGGCGAAGGCGTCCTCGTCGCTGTAGCCGAAGCGCTCCAGCACGCTGAGACCGTTGTGCAGGGCCTGTTCGCACAGGTCGTACACCGCGCCCTCGACGCAGCCGCCGGACACCGAGCCCATGACGGTGCCCTGGGAGTCGACGGCGAGGGCGGCGCCGGGGCCGCGTGGTGCGCTGCCGCCGACGGACACCACGGTGGCGACGGCGACATCGCGGTCCTGGGCGAGCCAGCGTCGCAGGTCGGCTGCCAGATCAAGCAAGGCGGCCCGCCGTCAGAACGCGGTCGGGGCGGATGGGCAGGCTGCGGTGGCGGACGCCGGTCGCGTGCCAGACGGCGTTGGCCACGGCTGCGGCCGCGCCGACGATGCCGATCTCGCCGATGCCCTTGATACCGACGGGGTCCTCGGGGTCGGGGTCGTCCACCCAGTCCGCGTCGATGTGGGGTATGTCGGCGTGGGTGGCGACGTGGTAGCCCGCGAGGTCGGCGCCGAGGGGTCCGCCGTAGAAGGTGTCGCGCCTGGCCTCCTCGTGCAGCGCCATCGAGATGCCCCAGATCATGCCGCCGGTGAACTGCCCTTTGGCGGTGAGGGGGTTGACGATGCGGCCCGCGGCGAAGATGCCGAGCATGCGGCGCACCCGCACCTCACCCGTGTTCGTGTCGACGGCGACCTCGGCGAACTGGGCGCCGAAGGAGTGGCGTTCCTTGCGGGCGAGCGCGGCGACGGCCTCGGTGGTGTCGGAGCGCACGGTGATGCCCTGCGGTGGGATCTCCATGCCCGGCACCAGCTGTTCGCGCAGGTCGCGGGCGGCCGCCATGACGGCCCAGGACCAGGAGCGGGTGCCCATGGATCCGCCGGCGATCATCGCGGGTCCGTAGGCGCTGTCCCCCAGCCGCACCCGGATGCGTGTGGTCGGCACGTCGAGGGCGTCGGCGGCGACGAGTGTGAGGGCGGTACGGGCTCCGGTGCCGATGTCCGCGGCGGCGATGCTGACGGTGAAGTCGCCGTCGGCCTGCGCGGTGATGGTCGCGGTCGACGGTGCGGCACCGGCGCCGAAGGATGCGCCGGCGGTGCCGGTGCCCAGCAGCCAGCGCCCGTCGCGGCGCACTCCGGGCCGCGGGTCGCGCTGGGCCCAGCCGAAGCGGCGGGCCCCTTCTTCGAAGCAGGCGCGCAGGTTGCGGCCGGCGAAGGGCAGGCCGGAGACCGGGCCCTTGTCCGGTTCGTTGCGCAGGCGCAGTGCGATGGGGTCCACGCCGCACTTCTCGGCGAGTTCGTCGAGGGCGGCTTCCAGGGCGAAGGAGCCCGGCGCCTCGCCCGGCGCGCGCATCCAGGTGGGGCTGGGGACGTCGAGCCGGACGACCTGGTTCTCGGTGTGGTGCGCGTCCGCGTCGTACATCACCCGGGCCACGCCTGCGCTCGGTTCGACGAACTCGTAGACGGTGGAGGTGCGGCTGAGGGCGCGGTGGTCCAGGGCGCGCAGGCGTCCGTCGGGGTCCGCGCCGAGCCGGACCCGCTGGATGGTGGGGCTGCGGTGTCCGGCCAGCGTGAACATCTGACGTCGGGTCAGCACGACGCGTACGGGCCGTTGCAGCACCGTGGCGGCCATGACGGCCGCGACCTGGTGGGCGCGTACTCCCTTGCTGCCGAAGCCGCCGCCGACGTGTTCCGAGCGCACGCGCACGGACTCCGGGTCGAGGGAGAAGAGGTTGGCCAGTTCCGCGACGACCCAGGTGGCGCCCTGGTTGGAGTCGGTCAGCTCCAGGCGGCCGTCGTCCCAGCGGGCGGTGGCCGCGTGGGGCTCCATCGGGTGGTGGTGTTCCTCGGGCGTGGTGTACTCGGCGTCGATCACGACCGCGGACAGGGCGAGTTCGGTCTCCAGGTCGCCCTTGTCCGTGACGGCGGGCATGTGTCCGTCCACGGGGTAGGCGTTGGGGTCTGCGCCGGTGAACGCGACGTCGTGGGGCTGCTGTTCGTAGTGGACGAGGAGTGCTTCCGCGGCCTCGCGTGCCTGTTCGGGGGTCTCGGCGACGACCAGGGCCACCGGCCAGCCCGCGTGCGGCACCTCGTCGTTCTGGAACACGGCGCAGGTGGGGTCGGGCCTGGTCCCCAGCAGGCCGACGAAGTCGGTGTGCAGGCGCAGGGCGTTGCCGTGGTGGAGGACCGCGAGGACACCGGGCATGGCGAGGACGGGCTCGGTGTCGATGGCCTCTATACGGCCGCGGGCGGCGCTGGAGAGCACCAGCCAGCCGTGCGCGAGGTCGGCGAAGGGTATCTCCCCCGCGTAGCGGGCCGTGCCGGTGACCTTGTCCCGGCCTTCGACGCGGACGTGCTCGGTGCCGATGGCGCGTACCGGCGCGCCCTTCACGGTCGTCGAGGTCATCGGCCGGCCTCCTCGGCGAGTTCACCGAGCACGGCCACGGTCAGGTTGCGCATCAAAGTCACCTTGTAGTCGTTGTGCGCCAGCGGTCTGGCCGCGGCCAGTTCGGCGTCCGCGGCGGCGGCGAAGGTCTCGGTGACGGCCTGGGCCCCGATGAGCACGCGTTCGGCCGCGCGGGCCCTCCAGGGGCGGCTGGCGACCGCTCCGAAGGCCACGCGGGCGTCGTGCACGACTCCGTCACGGACGTCGAGGGCTGCCGCGATCGAGCCGATGGCGAAGGCGTAGGAGGCGCGTTCGCGCACCTTGCGGTAGCGGGAACGGGCGGCGACGGGCGACGGCGGCAGGGCGACGTGGGTGATCAACGCACCGGGCGGCAGGGCGGTTTCGCGGTGCGGGGTCTCGGCCACGGGCAGGTACAGCCAGCCAAGGGGCACTTCGCCGGGGCCGTCTGCGGTCTCGTAGTGCACGACGGCGTCGAGGGCCGACAGGGCGACCGCCATGTCCGAGGGGTGCACGGCCACGCAATGCGAGGAGGCGCCGAGGACGGCGTGGTTGTGGTACTCACCGCGGATGGCGGGGCAACCGCTGCCGGGGTCACGCTTGTTGCACGGCTTGCTGAGGTCGGTGAAGTAGGCGCACCGCGTGCGTTGCAGGAGGTTGCCGCCGACGGTGGCCATGTTGCGCAGCTGACCCGAGGCGCCGGCGAGGACGGCCTGCGCCAGCACCGGGTAGCGGCGGCGTACTTCGGGGTGTGCCGCGAGGTCGCTGTTGGTGGTGGTGGCACCGATACGCAGTCCGCCGTCGGCGGTGGTCTCGATGCGGTCCAGGGGCAGTTCGCGCACGTCCACCAGCCGGGCGGGCCGTTCGACACCGCTCTTCATCAGGTCGACCAGGTTGGTGCCGCCCGCGAGGAAGCGCGCTTCGGGGTCGGCGCCGAGCAGCGCGACCGCGCCCGACACGTCGGCGGCCTTCTGGTAGGTGAACTCCTTCATGCCGCCTGCTCCTTGGGGTCCGCTCCGGTTGTGGCCGTCGTCCCGGCCGCCTGTGCGATGGCGTCGACGATCGAGGGGTAGGCGGCGCACCGGCACAGGTTGCCGCTCATGCGTTCACGTATCTCCGCGGCGGTCAGTGGCGGCGGTCCGGACTCGGGCCGCAGGTCATCCGTGGCGGCGCTCGGCCACCCAGCGGCGTGCTCCTGCAGCACGCCGATCGCCGAACAGATCTGTCCCGGTGTGCAGTAGCCGCACTGATAGCCGTCGAGGTCGAGGAAGGCCTGCTGGACGGGGTGGAGCCGCTCGCCGTCCGCCACGCCCTCGACGGTGGTGACCTCACGCCCCTCGGCCGCCACCGCGAACTGCAGGCAGGCCAGCGTGCGGCGACCGTCGACCAGCACCGTGCAGGCACCGCACTGTCCCTGGTCACAGCCCTTCTTGGTGCCGGTCAGGTCGAGTCGCTCGCGCAGCGCGTCCAGGAGCGTGGTGCGGTGATCGACGGGCAGCGTGAACTTCTCGCCGTTGATGTGCAAGGTGATGACGCTGGACGTCGGTAAAGCCATGAGCCACTTCTTTCAAAGGTGTCGACGGAAATCGAAAGGGTCGTTCCGGGGGAATCGCGGCGAGGCCCGCATGCCGTTGTGCGGGACGCGTCCGGTGACGGCGCGCGCAGGCTGCCGCAGGGGTGAGGGCAGGGCTAAGATGGCAGAAACGGACAGCTGTCCGGTCTTCGGCAAACGTAACGGACAGCTGTCCGCTTAGCAAGGGCGGGTTTCGGCCCAGGGCCCGTGAGGAGTGCCCGCGTGCAGCACAACGACAACGCACCCCTGCGCTCGGACGCGCAGCGCAACCGCGAGCGCATTCTCGATGTGGCCGTCGCGGAGCTGACGCGCTGCCCGGACGTGCCCCTGAGCGCCATCGCCAAGAAGGCGGGCGTCGGCCAGGGCACGTTCTACCGGAACTTCCCCAACCGCGAGGCCCTCATCCTGGAGATCTACCGCCACGAGATGCGGCAGGTAGCCGAAAACGCGACCCAGCTCCTTGAGCGACTGTCACCGCCCGAGGCCCTGCGGACCTGGATGGACCGGCTGGCCGAGTTCGCCATGACCAAAGCGGGCCTGGCTGACGCGATCCGCCTGGCCACCAGCGCTCCCGGCGGCCCCGCCAAGCCCTCCCCCACCCCCGTCACCGAGGCGGCCGACCTCCTGCTCCGCACGAACGAAGAAGCCGGCACCATCCGTCCCGGCGTCACCTCCGACGACTTCATGCTCGCCATCGCCGGCCTGTGGCAGATGACCCCCGCCGAGGACTGGCGCCCCCG
>JABFXD010000843.1 GCA_013361925.1 Streptomyces sp.
CTGCTCACCGCCCTCACCCGCCACCTCCACGCCTTCGCCCGCGAGACGGGGCTCACGACGGCGGAGTGGGAGCGGGCGATCGCCTTCCTCACGGCGACCGGGCAGCACTGCACCGACACCCGGCAGGAGTTCGTCCTCCTCTCGGACGTGCTCGGCCTCTCGATGCTCGTCGAGACGATCGGCGGCGACTCCGGCGGACCCGCGACCGAGTCGACCGTGCTCGGCCCCTTCCACATGACGCAGTCGCCGGTCCGTGCCCTCGGTGCCGACCTCGACCTGGTCGACGGCGGCGAGCCGTGCGTGGTCAGCGGCCGCGTGCGGTCCACCGACGGCAGGCCCCTGCCCGGCGCCGTGCTCGACGTGTGGCAGGCGAACGCCGAGGGGTTCTACGACGTCCAGCAGCCGGACGTGCAGCCGCCGGGCAACGGGCGGGGGCTGTTCACGACCGACCCGCAGGGCCGGTTCTGGTTCCGCACGTGCGTGCCGAGCCCGTATCCGATCCCCACCGACGGCCCGGTGGGCGACCTGCTGCACGCCACCGGCAGGCACCCCTACCGCCCCGCACACATCCACTTCATCGCCTCGGCCGACGGACACACCCCGGTCACCACGCACATCTTCGTGGCGGGCGGTGAACACCTCGACTCCGACGCCGTGTTCGCGGTCAAGGAGAGCCTCGTCCAGGAGTTCACGGAGACCGACGACCCCTCCCTGGGCCGGGAGTTCGGTGTCCCGAACCCCTTCCGGCACGCGCGCTTCGACCTCGTGCTCCAGCCGTCATGAGGGAGTTCACCCACGAGGCCCGGCCCATGCGCGTCGTCCTGCGCGCCGGTGCCGCCGTCACCGCCGTCCCGGACGAGGTCGAACGGCTCGGCCTGCGCCGGGTGTTGGTGGTGAGCGGGCCACGGGGAGCCGCCACGGCGCGCACGGTGGCGGACGCGTTGGGAGACCGCTGCGTCGGAGTGCACGCCGAGGCGCGGATGCATGTGCCGGCCGAGGTCGCGGACCGGGCCGTCGAGGTGGTCCGCGCGGCGGACGCCGACGGCTGTGTCGCCGTCGGGGGAGGCTCCGCGATCGGCCTCGGCAAGGTGATCGCGCTACGCACCGGACTGCCCCTGGCAGCGGTCCCGTCCACCTACGCCGGTTCCGAGATGACGCCCGTCTGGGGCCTCACCGAGAACGGCGTCAAACGCACCGGACGCGACCCGTCGGTCCTGCCGCGCAGTGTCGTCTACGACCCCGAGCTCACCCGCTCCCTGCCGGTCGCCCTCACCGTGACCAGCGGCGTCAACGCGATGGCGCACGCGGCCGAGGCTCTGTACGCACCGGACGCGTCGCCACTGGTGACCCTGACCGCCGAGGAGGGCGTACGGGCGATGGCGGGCGCCCTGCCCGAACTCGCCATGTCTCCAGGGGACTTGGCGGCACGCGGCCGTGCCCTGTACGGCGCCTGGCTCTGCGGTGCCGCGCTCGGCGCAACCACAATGGGCCTGCACCACAAGCTCTGCCACGTCCTCGGCGGCACCTTCGGCCTGCCGCACGCCGAGACCCACACCGTGCTCCTGCCGTACGTCCTCGCCCACAACGCCCCCGCGGCGCCCGCGGCGATGACCTCCCTCGGCCGGGCCCTGGACACCGACGACGCCCCGCGCGCCCTGCGCGAGCTCGCCGTCAGCCTCGGCGCACCCCGCACGCTGGCCGAACTCGGCCTGGCGAAGGCCGACTTGGCGGTGGCCGCCCGGGCGGCGGCCGAGCAGGCGTACCCCAATCCGCGGAAGGTCACCGCGGAGGGCGTGCTCGACCTGCTCAGAGCCGCGTACGACGGCGTCCGGCCCTGACCCGTACGTGACGTCCGCAGGGCCGCCCCGGACGGTGACCGGCCCGCGTGAACCCCTCAACCCCCTTGTGAACCCCCACTGAAAGGTGAGACCCATGCCCCTCGGACTGCTCCGGCGGCGCTTCAGGAATGCCCCCGGAGGCGCCGCGGGCCACACGCTTCCCGTTCCGGCCGGTGCCGGTGCCGTCGTCCGTGAGGTCCTCGACCCGGTGAACCAGCCGCTGGGCGGCGCCGATGTGACGGTGACCGAACTCCGCGGCCACCAGGTCGTGGCACGCGGCACCACGGACCCCTACGGTCTGTTCCTGGCCGTGCTGCCGCCCGCGAGCTACAGCCTGATGATCGTGGCGGAGGGGCTGGAGCCGCACCGCGAGACCGTCGAGATCGTCGCCGACGCGGGCCTGTCCTCGGAGCGGGTCTGGCTCCAGCCCGCCCGGCAGGCCGAACTCCCGGTCCCCGGCACCTGGCTCTTCGACCCGCCGCACACCGCGATCCGCTTCATCGCCAAACACGTCGGCATGGCCCATGTGCACGGCCGGTTCGAACGCTTCGAGGGCGGTATCCAGGTCACCCAGGAGGTCGCCGACTCCCGCGTCCACGTCCGCATCGACGCCTCCAGCATCACCACCGGCAACAACACCCGGGACGCCCACCTGCGTTCGGCGGACTTCCTCGACGTCGAGCACTTCCCCTACATCGACTTCCGGAGCACCCGCTTCGCCTACCGGGGCGGCAGCAAGTGGTCGCTGCTGGGCACCCTGACCATGCACGGCGTGAGCCGCTCGGTGTCGCTGGACACGACCTACCTGGGCATGGTCAACGGCGGCTACGGCGAGGAACTGCGCTGCGCGGCCCTCGCGAAGGCGGAGCTGCACCGCGAGGACTACACCTTGAACTGGCGTTCCATGCTGGCCCGCGGCATCGCGGTCGTCGGCCCCACCGTCCAGCTGGAGTTGGACGTCCAGGCGATGTACCGCACCCACGACACACCGACCCCTCCGGAGTAACCCCCCTCAGCTGGCCCGGTGCCGCCGGAACTCCGGGAAGCACAGCAGCAGCGCCAGCGCGGCCGTCACCGTCAGCACCCCGCCGCCGGTGACGGCCCAGGTCGCCCCGAAGGACGCCCCGGCGACACCGTGCGCGAGGTCACCGAGCCGAGGACCTCCCGCCGCGATCACGGTGTCGACTCCCTGGAGCCGGCCCCGCATCCCGTCCGGCACCGCGGACTGGAGGACGGACTTGCGGAACACCCCGAGCGTCAGCAGCGCCCCGCCCGCCAGCACGAGCCAACCCGCCGCCACCGGCAGCGAGTTCACCAGCCCGAACGTGGCCAGCGCGCACCCCCACACGCACACCGACACCGCGATCGCGACACCGTGGCGGGACGTGCGGGTGAGGCCGCCGGAGAACAGCGCCGCGAGCACGCCCCCGGCCGAGATCGCCGCGTACAGCACGCCGACGTTCGCACCCGGGTACGTCTCCCTCGCCAACTGCGGGAACAGCGCGGCGGGCATGCCCAGGAAGAGCGCCGCGAAGTCGGCGAGATAGACCACCAGCAGGACCTGCCGGGTGGCCAGCAGCCGGAAGCCCGCCGCGAACTGCCGTGGCCCCGCCCCCCGTCCGGTGGTCGGCGGCAGGGGAGGCAGCCGCCACACCGCCCACAGCGTGACACCGAGCGCCGCCGCGTCCGCGAGATACAGCGCCCGCGCCCCGACCACCGGCAGCAGCCCGCCGCCCAGCAGTGGTCCGGCGATCCCGGCCGACCAGGAGACCAGCGACTGGAGCGTGTTCGCGGCGGGCAGCAACTCCCGCGGCACCAGCCGGGGCACGACCGCCCCGGTCACCGCCGCGTTGGCACCGAACAGGGCCTGCTGCACCCCGACGAGCGCCAGCAGCACCCCCGCCGATTCCAGCCGTGCCCACGCCTGCGCCCACAGCAGCAGGGACGTCAGACCGATCCCGGCCGTGGTCGCGAGGAGCACCCGCCGCCGGTCCCGTACGTCCGCCAGCGTGCCACCCCACAGCGCCGCGAGCGCCATCGGAGCGAACCCCACGAAGCCCGCCAGTCCGACGTACGCCGAGGAGCCGGTGAGGTCGTACAGCTGCATCGGCACGGCCAGCGCGGTCAGCTGGGCGCCCAGCGTGGTCACCAGGCCGCACGCCCACAGCCGTCGGAACGCGGCCCGCCGCAACGGCCGTACGTCGATCAGTACCCGGCGCACCCTCGCCCCTCCCGCAGACATCGGTACGCCGATGCTGCGGGTTCCCCTTCGGGCAAGGTCAACGAACCTCTCGGGCCGCCGCAGTCAGCCCTTCGCCCAGGACAGGCCGTCCGGTGTGACCGCGAGGCCGTCGGGGGAGGACGGGCCCCGGTCGTCGAGCGGACCGCCGTAAAGGGCCTGCTCCTGAAGGTCGTTGCCGGTGCGGAAGGTCTCGCCGACGACTGGGGCCGCCAGGAGAGGGTTCACGCGGCCGTCGGAGGCGGCCAACCGGCCCACCGCCCCGTCCAGTTGCTCGGCGGCCGTGTGCCAGTCCGCGCGGACCACCGCGGAGTCACGGGAGACAAGGCCGCCCGCCAGCTCGGCGAACGCCGCCGCCTCGCCGAGGTCCACGTTGGTGATCTTCTTCGCCGACCAGAAATACGAGTCCTCGTTGCGCTCCATGTCGTAGAAGGCGATGAGGAACTCGTAGAACACGCGGTACTCGCGCCGGTAGCGGGCCTCGAACGCGGCGAACCCCTGCTCCTCCGGCACGCTGCCGTCCAGGGCCGCGTTGACCGAGCGGGCCGCCAACAGGGCCCCGTACGTGGCCAGATGGACGCCGGAGGACAGCACCGGGTCCACGAAGCAGGCGGCGTCGCCGACCAGCGCCATGCCCGGCTTCCACAGGGACCGCTTCCAGTACGACCAGTCCCGGCGCACCCGCACCTGGTCGTACGGCGCCTCGGTCGCGACCGGCACGCCCGCCACCAGCCGGCTCACCTCCGGGCACGCCTCGATCATGTCCCGCCAGGCGCCCCGCGCGTCGCGCTGCACGGCCGCCGTGTGCTCGGGCGAGATCACCGCGCCGACGCTCGTCAGGTCGTCGCGCAGCGGGATGTACCAGAGCCAGCCCGCGTCGAACGCGGCGCAGAAGATGTTGCCGCTGTTCGGCTCCGGCAGCCGGGCCCCGCCCGCGAAGTAGCCGAACACGGCGAGGTTGCGGAAGAAGTCGGAGTAGACCCGGCTTCCGCCGACACCGGAGTGGATCCGGCTGGTGTTGCCGGACGCGTCGATGACGTACTTGGCGTACGCCGTACGGGAGTTGCCGTCCGCGTCGGTGAACTCGACGCCCCTCACCCGTGCGTCGTCGGCGACGACCCGCCGTACCGGGTTTCCCTCGCGGACCTCGGCACCGGCCCGCCGGGCGCCCCGCAGCAGGATCTCGTCGAAGCGTGAGCGCTCCACCTGGAAGGCCGTCGCGGTGGGTTCGGGCACCCGCGGCGTCATGGCGAAGGAGAACTGCCACGGCTCCGGATCACGGCCCCAGCGCAGGGTGCCGCCGCGCTTGAGGGTGAAGCCGGCCTGCTGGACCTCGTCGGCGACGCCGAGGATCCGGCACAGACCGTGCACGGTGGCGGGCAGCAGCGACTCGCCGATCTGGTAGCGCGGGAAGGTCTCGCGCTCCAGCAGCAGGACCCGGTGCCCGCGCAGGGCCACG
>JABFXD010000698.1 GCA_013361925.1 Streptomyces sp.
GCGGTCGGTGTTCCAGGAGTCGAAGACCGCGTGGATGGCGAGGTCCATCTGCTCGCGCGGGTCCTGCGGGAAGTCCCGGCCGGCCTCGGTCTTGACGATCTTCTTGAACTTGGTGACGAGCTTCTTGAGGTCGGCCGCCTCCAGGTCGGTGTCGACCACGACCTTCTTGAGGGCCTTGGCCGCGTCGAGGGCCTCCTCGAAGAGCTCGCCGTCGACGCCGAGGACGGTCTTGCCGAACATCTGGATGAGGCGGCGGTAGGAGTCCCAGGCGAACCGCTCGTCGCCCGCCTGCTCGGCGAGGCCCTTCACCGACTTGTCGGAGAGGCCGATGTTCAGGACCGTGTCCATCATGCCGGGCATGGAGAACTTGGCGCCGGAGCGGACCGAGACGAGGAGCGGGTCGTCGGCCTGGCCGAGCTTCTTGCCCATCCGCGTCTCAAGGGCGTCGAGGTGGGCGCTCACCTCGTCACGCAGTGCCACCGGCTCCGCGCCGCTCTCCAGGTAGACCTTGCAGGCTTCGGTCGTGATGGTGAAGCCGGGGGGAACGGGGAGCCCCAGGTTGGTCATCTCGGCGAGGTTGGCACCCTTGCCGCCCAGGAGGTCCTTGAGGTCCTTGTTTCCCTCGGTGAAGTCGTAAACGAACTTCGCTGCGTGGGTCTCTACGTTTTCCGACACGGTTCTCGACTCCCTCGAGGACGCGGTGGCTGCCCTGACGGCGAGGAACATACCCAGATCGAAGGCTTCTGGGTACGTCTACTCCTGCGTCATGAGCCCTTAACCACCCGTCCGCCAGCGGATCGAAAGTCAAAGCTTGGCAAGCATTCTCGGCTTGATGTGTTCACTTCCTGAACGCAACCCTCTCCGCCACCGCCCCTATTCGCTCATCTGAGCACGATTACATACGCCTGAGTTCGATCGATGAACGATCAAGGGGTGGCACTGGGTGCCACCCCTTGGAGAAGTGCAGTCGCTCAAGATCCGCTCATCTGAGCGTAACCCTTATCAGAGGTGGCGAGAATCACGCCGTCACAGAGGGCCGGGTACCACCATCCGGACGTCACACACCGAGCGCCAGCAGGCGTTCCTCCACCCGACCGGGCGCGTACAGATGCTCCACCACCAGGGCACCCGCCCCCACCAGCCCGGCCCGCTCCCCGAGCCGTGAGGTGACGACGTCCAGATGAGCGGTGGAGCGCGGCAGCGCCCGCTGGTACAGCAGCTCCCGCACCCCGGTGAGGAAGGGAGTTCCGGCCAGATCTCCGGCGATCATCAGCACCCCGGGGTTCAGCAGCGTCACGACGGTCGCCAGCACGTCCCCCACCTGCCGCCCGGCCTCCCGGGCGAACGCGGCGGCCTCCGGGTGCCCGGCGGTGAGCAGATCGCGTACATCCGAGCCGGAGGCGGCGGGCACGCCGCTCTCCGCGAGCCGCCGCGCCACCGCCCCACCACTGGCGACGGCGGCGAGACAGCCGTACGACCCGCACCGGCACAGCGCGTCGGCGCCGACCCGGATGTGCCCGATGTCCCCGGCGCCCCCGTCGATGCCTCGGTAGATCGACCCGTCGACCACGACACCCGCGCCGATACCGGTGGACACCTTGACCAGCACGAAGGCCGAGCACTGCGGATATCCCGTGCGCTGTTCGCCGTACGCCATGAGGTTGGCGTCGTTGTCGACGAGGACCGGCACCCGCCCGGCACCCGTGTGCTCGTCGAAGGCTCCGGCAAGCCGCTCTCTTATGTCGTAGCCGTCCCAGCCCGGCATGATCGGCGGCTGGACGACCCGGCCGGTCTCGCTGTCGACGGGACCCGGCACGGCGAGTCCGATGCCGCACACCTCGTCGGCCCGGTGCCCCGCCTTCTCCAGCAGCTCGGCGAACCAGTGGCCCAGCTCGCCCAGCACCACGTCGGGGCCGTCCTCGATGACGAGGGTGCCGCTGTGCTCGGCGAGGAGATCGCCGGTCAGGGAGAGGACGGCGGCGCGGGCGTGCCGGGTGTCGAGGTCGGCGGCGAGGACGACGGCATGGGAGTCGTCGAACTCCAGGGTGATGGAGGGCCGTCCGCCGAGCGGCGAGTCCACCGGACCCCCCGCCCCCTCCCTCAGCCAGCCGGCCCGGAACAGCCGGTCGAGGCGCTGGCCGACGGTGGCCCGGGACAGTCCGGTCACCTGTTGCAGGGCACCACGAGTCGTCGCTCGTCCGCTTCGCACCAGTTCGAGCAGTTCGCCGGCGCTCGCTTGAGCACGACCACTCATGCGCACCCCCTTGTGTTTCTCAAGCTTGCATTACATATTGAGTTTTGCGTGTTAAATAGACGTAACTCTACGGTGGCCACGACCGAACCGGTCGGGCCGAACGTCTTCGGGGAGCCCCGAGTGGATCGCACCGCCCAGCTGACCTCGTACGGCCTGACCCGTCCCTTCGTATACGAAGCGGACGTCACCACCCATTCTCTGCACGTCAGGGCGGCGCGGGTACTGGAGGCCAACTGGACGGGCACCTCCACGGTCCCCTCCCGCAGCCTGTACCCGCACCAGTGGTCCTGGGACTCGGCGTTCATCGCCATCGGACTGCGGCACATCTCGCCGTTACGGGCCCAGACGGAACTGGAGACGCTGCTCGACGCCCAATGGGGTGACGGCCGCGTCCCGCACATCGTCTTCAACCCCTCGGTCCCCCTCGACGCGTACTTCCCGAGCCCCGACTTCTGGCGCTCCTCGACCGCGGGGCGCGCTGCGGGCGCCCCGCGCACCGTACAGACGTCCGGCATCGTGCAGCCACCGGTGCACGCGCTGGCCGCCTGGCTGGTGCACCGCGCCGACCCGGGCCTGTCCCGGGCACGCGGCTTCCTCACCCGGGTCTACCCCCGCCTGGCGGCCTGGCACCGCTATCTCCTGCACCGCCGCGACCTGGGCGGCGCCGGCCTCGCGTCCGTGGTCCACCCCTGGGAGCAGGGCATGGACAACAGCCCTTGCTGGGACGCCCCGTTGAGCCGGGTGACGCCCGCGCCGGCCCGCTCCTTCCGCCGCGCCGACCTGGCCCACGGCGCCCCGGAGGACCGCCCGACAGACCTGGACTACGGCCGTTACGTCCGCCTGGCGACGGACTACCGGGACAACCAGTACGCGGACGGAACAAGCGAGTTCGCGGTCGAGGACCCGTCCTTCAACGCCCTCCTCATCGCCTCCGAGCACGCACTGGCCCGGATCGCCCAGGAGTTGGGGGCACCGGGCACGGCCCGCCACACCCGAGCCGAACGCCTGACCACGGCATTGATCGACCGCCTGTGGAACCCGGCGGAGGGCATGTTCTTCTCCCGGGACGTACGCACCGAGACCCTGATCCCCGAGCGCAGCGTCTCCGGCCTCCTCCCCCTCCTCCTGCCCACACTCCCCCGCCCCGTCGTCACGGCCCTGGTCCGCACCACCGCCTCCAAACACTTCGGACTGGGCGGCACCACCCGTCTCGCCCCCAGCTACGACCTGCTCGGCGAGGCCTTCGACCGGCACCGCTACTGGCGCGGCCCGGCCTGGTTCAACACCAACTGGCTGCTGGAGCGGGGCCTGCGCACCCATGGCGAACGGGGCCGGGCCGCCGCCCTGCGCAGAGCTGTTCTGCACCTGGCCGACACCTCCGACTTCGCGGAGTACGTCGACCCGTACACCGGCGAGGCCTGCGGGGCGACCGGCTTCGGCTGGACGGCCGCACTCTCGCTCGACCTGCTCCACAGCGCCACCACACTCACGGGAACCAAGGGAGGGGACCGGGAATGACGGACCGGCATCATCTGCTCGTACGCGGCGGGACGTTCGCGGCCGTGGGCGACAGCGGGGACATCACCGGAGTCCGGGGCGGCAACAGCCCTGACGGCTTGTTCGTACGCGACGCACGCCACCTGAGCCGCTGGCAGCTCACCGTGGACGGCGCCGTACCCGAAGCGCTGACCCCCGTCGCGGACGGTGACACGGCCCGCTGTGTCCTGGTCCCCCGAGGGGGCCGCAACGAGCCGCCCGCGTACACGATCTTCCGTGAACAAGCGGTGGGCGACGGCTCCTTCGTCGAATCCGTCCGCCTGACCAGCAACCGGCCGGTCCCCACCACCCTCCGCCTCGCGATCACGGCGGACGCCGACTTCACCGACCAGTTCGAACTCCGCTCCGACCACCGCACCTACACCAAGCCGGGCGCCACCCGCTCCCGCGAAGTCCTGGACTCCGGAGTGGAGTTCACCTACCAGCGAGGCGAATGGCGCTCCTGTACGACGGTGACGGCGGAGCCCGCCCCCGACGCGGTGGAGGAGACCGGCACCGGAGCCCGCCGCCTGACCTGGACCCTGGACCTGGCCCCGCACGGCACGGCCGAGCTGACCCTCCGGGTCATGGCCCGCCCGCACGGCGACAAACGCGCCCTCCGCGTCCCGCAGTCCCCCACCTCCCTCAACGCCGAACTCCTCGCCCTGGAAGGCGAGTTCGTGGAAGGCGTGGCCTTCCCGACCGGCTGGCCCGAACTGGCCGCCGCGTGCGCCCGCGGCCTCGCCGACCTGGCCTCGCTCCAGGTCCCGGCGACGGGCCCGGACGGCGAGACCCTGCGCGTCCCGGCGGCGGGCGCCCCCTGGTTCCTGACCCTGCTGGGCCGGGACGCCCTGCTCACCTCCCTCTTCGCCCTCCCCTACCGCCCCCAGCTGGCGGCAGCCACCCTCCCCGCCCTGGCCGCGGCCCAGGCGACGGAGACCGGCACGGACCCGGTGACCCAGCCGGGCAAGATCGTGCACGAGGTACGGCACGGCGAGCTGGCGCACTTCGGCCAGGTCCCCTACGGCCGCTACTACGGCTCGGTGGACGCGACCCCGCTCTTCCTCGTCCTCCTGGGCGCCTACGTCGAACAGACCGGCGACCTGGCCCTCGCCCACCGCCTCCAGCCCCACGCCCGCGCGGCGATCGGCTGGATGCTGGACCACGGCGGCCTGACCTCCCGCGGCTACCTCGTCTACCGCGCCGACCAGGGCGGCCTCGCCAACCAGAACTGGAAGGACTCCCCCGGCTCGATCTGCTCCTCGGACGGCACACGGGCCTCCGGCGCGGTGATGGCGGCGGGCGCGCAGGGCTACGCCTACGACGCGCTGCGGCGCACGGCGTGGCTGGCGCGGACGGTATGGAGCGACGAGACCTACGCCGCCCTCCTCGAACAGGCCGCCGCCGATCTCCGCGACCGCTTCCAACAGGACTTCTGGATGCGGGACCGCTCCTTCCCCGCCCTCGCCCTGGACGGCCAGGGCCGCCAACTCGACGCGCTCGCCTCGGACGCCGGCCATCTGTTGTGGTCGGGGCTGCTGGACAAGGAGTACGGCGAGGTGGTGGGCCGGCGTCTGCTGGAGCCGGACTTCTTCTCAGGGTGGGGCGTCCGCACCCTCGCGGCCGGGCAGCCGGCGTATCACCCGCTGTCGTACCACCGGGGTTCGGTGTGGCCGCACGACAACGCGCTCATCACCCTGGGCCTGGCGCGCTACGGACTCCACGACGAGGCGCGATCGGT
>JABFXD010001037.1 GCA_013361925.1 Streptomyces sp.
TCGTGCGGGCCAGGGTGCGCGTGCTGTACCACCAGGACCACCCGATGCCCCGGTCGGTGTTCGAGGCCGAGGACATCGAGGGCGCCGACAGGCTGGCGCTGGAGACCTGCCTCCTGGCGCGCGACCTCGCCGAGCACCTGGCTCGCCACGGGGAGTGGTCGCAGCGCTGGTCGCTCGCCGCCAACCCGCGGCTGGACCCGGACCTGGTCGCCCTCCTCGCCGAGGACCCCGACGACAGGGTCCGCTTCCAGGTGTCCACGCGGCCCGACCTCACCGAGGAGCAGCGGGCCGCCATCCCGATCGAACTCGACCCGGTCGCCCGCTACGGGGAGCTGGACTGGGTCAAGGCCCTGCACGACGACGAGGACGCCATGCGCCGCCTGGCCGCCTCCTCCCACTTCCTGGTGCGCAGATGCGTGGCCAGGGCCCGGCATCTGCCCCCGGACGTCGTCGAACGCCTCGCCCGCGACGGGGACCGGATCGTCCAGCTCTTCCTCGCCGAGTCCTGCGACGACGCGCCCGCCGACATGCTGCTGCGGGTGTGGCAGTGGTGGGACGGCAGCCTCACCAACCCCGACCGGCCCCGCGGCCACCCCAACTTCCCCCGCCACGACCTCGTGCGGTACGCCGGCGACCCGAACCCGCGCATGCGCCAACTCGCCCTGGACGACCCCGAGTCGACGCCCGAACTGGTCGAGCGGCTCAGCCGGGACGTGAGCGCGGAGGTGCGGTACCGCGCCGCGACCGACCCACGGCTGTCGGCGACCGCCGCGGCCCGGTTGCTGGAGGACCCGCACGAACACGTACGGCAGGCCGCGGCGCTGCACCCGCGGATGCCGGCCCGGTTGCTGGTCGGGCTGTTGCGCGGGAGTGGGGTGGAGACGGCGGCGCGGAACCCGGCGCTGCCGGTCGAGGTCATGCGGCGGATGGCCGACGCGGTGGCGGCCGCGGCTGACGGGTGAGGGTGGGGCGTGACGTGGTGGCTTGGCCCACCTCCCCCGTCCGCGTCGCGCAGGACGGGGGAGGCGGTGGTACGGGGCTGACCTGGGGCGTCAGGGGGTCAGCTGGGTGATCTTCAGGGTCTTCGTGGTCGGCGACGCACCGGTGAGGGGGGTCGCGTACGACGGGATGACGGGGACGGAGGCCCAGGTCAGGGTGCCGTTCTTGGCGACCGCTATGTCACCGGTGATCCGGGTGGCGATCACCTTGTCCGCGCTCTGGAACGTGCCGTTCCAGTCGATGAGCCGCAGATGCGTGCCCGCGAAGGTGCCGGTGCACGTGCCGTCCTTGCACTTGGCGTTCTTCAGCGACTCCCAGGAGATCAGGAGCTTGTCCTTGCCGTACGGGGCGAGGCGGACGTTGACGTGCTCCGTGCCCGTGGTGGTGGACAGGCGGATGGCCTTGGTCGCGGCGGGGGTGTCGCGGTTCTTGAGGAACGCGACGGCGACCTGGTGGGTGCTCGTCTTCGGGGTGACCGTCCAGCCGCGCCCGCTGGAGTCGTCGGGGTTCTTCTTGGCCGACGCGGCGCCGCGCGAGGCGAAGGCGGTGGCGTAGCGGCCGGAGGCGGACTTCACGAGATCACCGGTACGACCGGCGAACGTACCGCCGCAGTAGCCCGCCCAGCACTGCTCGCGCTGCACCACCGGGGCGGCGTCGGGGGCGCCGATGCCGGTGGAGACGAACAGACCGGAGCGCCAGTCGTCGAAGCAGAGCGAGGTGAACGCGCCGGAGGTCTCGGCGTGCAGGGCGATGCCCTCGTTGTGGCTGCACCCCCAACTCCAGCCGCCGCTCGCCTTCTTGCCCTTCGCGGTGACGTACTGCATCTTGTCGCCGAAGTGCCCGTCGGCGAAGCCGCCCGCGCCGTGCACCACGAAGTACGCGCCGTACTTGGTGCCGTTCCAGACGAGTTGGCCGTCCAGCGTCGGCGAGGTGTCGTTGGTGGCGGTGCCGGTGAGCTTGGTCTGGAAGGTCTTCTTGCCGTTGGTGTAGCGGACGATCGCGGCCGCCGTCTCCTTCCACTTGTTGGTGTCGGAGACCCGGGTGAGCAGCGCGAAACCGTCGTTGTGCGCGACCAGCCCGCCGACCTCCTTGGCGCCCTTGACGATCGTGTCGGCACCGGAGCGCTTGCCGGCGGCGGTCAGCGGCGTGACATGGATGCCGTCCGAGGCGGGCCAGGCCACCCGCAGGCTGCCGTTGGGCGCTGCCGCCGTCGCCGTGCGCGTCCATTCGCGGGAGTTGTTGTAACCGGCGGACAGGTAGGGGAACTTGGCCGGCAGGGTCACCGAGGTGGCGGACACGGTGAGACCGGATGCTGTGGTGGTGCTGGCCCCCGCCGTCGCGTACCAGGCCCCGACGAGGGCGGCGGTGGCGGCGAGCCCCGCGATCAGGGGCTTGCGTGCGCCGCGGACGCGGCGGTGGGAGGTGGGGTGTTGTGCCGATGTCATGCCTTCATGTGGCCGCCGACGGCAGGAAGGTTGCCACTTTGGTTGCCTCGTTTCACAGCAGTGCACAAAGATCGCTCGTATGACCTCCTTGATCCGCCATGTGACGATCGACTGCGCCGACGCCTACGCTCTCGCGACGTTCTGGTCCCAGGTCCTCGACCAGCCCCTGCACGAGGAGGACCGTCCCGGCGATCCCATGGCCCTGATCGAGGCCGCGGGCCTGCTCTTCATCACCGTCCCCGACGCGAAGACCGGCAAGAACCGTGTCCACGTCGACCTCCAGCCCCAGGACCGCACCCGCGACGAGGAGGTCGAACGGCTCCTCGCCCTCGGCGCGACCGTCTTCGACGACCAGCGCCGCCCCGACGGCACCGGGTGGGTGGTGATGGCCGATCCGGAGGGCAACGAGTTCTGCGTGGAGCGCAGTGCGGGGGAGCGCGGGGAGTAGGGCACCCCGTTCGGTGGCCGCCGACGACTCTTCGGCGGGCACCGAAGGGTTACGGCTCTAGCGTGCCGTGCATGACCGAGCACCCGCACGAAAACCCCGCCCGGGCCGTCACCGGCATGGTCGATCACGTCCTCGCCCTGGCCGCGACCTGGACCCGCTGGGACGGCAGGCTCTTCGAGAGCGACGACCGGGTCTACACCCCGCACAAGGCGATCCGGCGGGTGGCCGACCACCTCGTCGATCATCTGGCCGAGCTGGAGGCCCGGTTGGCGGGTGAGGAGCCGCAGGCGGACCACTGGCACGCGTCCGCCTCGACCACCGAGGCGGACCTCGCGCCCTTCACCCAGCAGGACCTCGACGAGGCCCGCAGCCGGCTCACCCGGCTCGCCCGGATCTGGGCCAACCGTCTTGAGGCGCTCTCCGACGACCAGCTCGACGCCTCTCCCGGCGAGGGCTGGAGCTTCCGTGAACTCGCCCGCCACCTGGAGGGATCGACGTACTACGCCGACGCGGTGGGTGAGTTGTCGTGACCGCCTTCGCCGCGCTCCACCAGGGTGACGGGCCCCTTCTGCTGCCCAACGCCTGGGACCACGCCTCGGCCGCGGCCCTGGCGTCCCGGGGCTTCCCGGCCGTCGGCACCACGAGTCTCGGCGTCGCCGCGGCGGCCGGACTGCCCGACGGGGCGGCGGCGACCCGGGACGAGACCCTGCGGCTCGCGCTGACGCTGGGCACCGCGCCCTTTCTGCTGTCGGTGGACGCCGAGGGCGGATTCAGTGACGACCCCGACGAAGTGGGGGAGTTCGCGCGGGAGTTGGCGGCGGTCGGCGCCGTCGGCATCAACCTGGAGGACGGACTCGGACCGGCCGACCTGCACGCCGCGAAGATCGCCGCGGTCAAGTCGGCGGCACCGGACCTCTTCGTCAACGCCCGCACGGACACGTACTGGCTCTCCGAGGGGCAGGACACGCTCCGTCGCCTCGATGCCTACCAACAGGCGGGCGCCGACGGCGTGTTCGTGCCGGGCCTCAGCAACCCGACGGCCATCAGCGCCCTCGTCGACCGGCTCGACGTCCCCCTGAACATCCTCTACTCGCCCGCCGGTCCCACCGTCCGCCACCTGGCCGACCTCGGCGTCCGCCGCGTCAGCCTCGGCTCGCTGCTGTACCGGCGGGCGTTGGGGGCGATGCTGGAGACGGTCACGGAGATCGCGGAAGGCCGCTCACCGCAGGGCTCCGTCCCCTCCTACGACGAGATCGTGGCCCTCGGTCGACCGGGCACGCCCTCGTGAGCGAGCCCGCGAAGGAGGTCAGTCGCCGGCGTGCTTCTCGCGGGGCCAGTTCTCCAGCAGGACGTGCAGGGCGTCGATCGTGCGGTCCCAGGACTTCCGCACCTCGCGGGGGGCGCCGAAGCCGCCCGTGGACTCCAGGGCGCAGTAGCCGTGGAAGGTGCTGCGCAGCAGGCGGACGGCGTCGGTGAGGTCGGGTTCCTCCAGGCCGTAGGCGCGGAGCATGCCGTAGGTGATCTCGGCGGTGCGGCGGAAGCCGGGGGAGTCGGTGACGAGCGCCTGGTCGACGCGGATCTGGGTGGCGGCGTAGCGGCCGGGCCGCTCCAGCGCGTACTCCCGGTAGGCGCCGGCGAACGCGGCCAGCGCGTCCTTGCCCGCCCGGCCCGCGACGGCCACGGCGATCCGGTCGATCATCTCCGCGCCGGCGAGCAGGGCGACCCGGGTGCGCAGCTCCTGGAGGTTCTTGACGTGCGAGTACAGACTCGCGTCCTTGACGCCGAAGTGCCGGGCCAGCGCGGACACGGTGACCTTGTCGAACCCGACCTCGTCGGCGAGATCGGCGGCGGCCTCGGTGAGCCGCTCGGCGGTGATTCCTGCGCGGGCCATGGGGGTCTCTCCAGCAACCTAGGGTGTCTAGGTTTCATGCTAGTGCATAAAGGCGTCAGCAGTGTGTGCCGTGGGCCGCGCTCAGGGTCACGTCCTCCGCCCGCACCCGCAGCGCATGCCGGGTGGAGTCCTCGCCGCGGGACCGGGAGGGGTCCCAGAGCCAGAGGGTGTCGCCGCTCGGCTGGAAGGAGATCAGGGGCCGGGTCGTGGGGAGGGGGCCGTTGATGACCGGGATCCGGCCGGACAGGGGGCGGACACAGACCAGGTCGCCCTGGAGGCCGTAGTAGCCGGGGGGACGGCGGCCATCGGCCGCCGCGTCCATCGCCCGCTCGGCGGCCTTCTCGGTCGTGTCCAGGGAGAGCGTCACCGTCGTCAGCACCGCGACCAGCCCGGCCAGCACCAGCATCAGGCGGAAGAAGCCGCCGACGGACGGCGCCACGTTGAAGTGCCGCGCCCAGCCGCCCACCGCGAGCGCGGTGAGGACGCAGACCACGGCCACGCCCAGCGGCTTCAGCGCGACGGCGTACTGCCAGTAGAAGCCGACGTGCACGGCGTCCGCCGGGATCCCGAACATGTCCTCCAGGTAGACGGCGTGCAGGAACGCCCCGACCCACGGAACGACGAACGGCAGCGGCGCGGCCAGCACCGGCAGGAACCACTGCACGTTGCGGCTGAACCAGGAGGCGCTGAGCGCGTACCAGAGGCCGAAGGCGACGAAGCCGA
>JABFXD010000437.1 GCA_013361925.1 Streptomyces sp.
CGGCCGCCACGTCCAGGGCCGCGTGCCCGGTGGACTTGAAGACGGTGAGCTGGTCGGCGGTGCGCCGGCCGGGGGCCGAGCCGTCGATGACCGCGCCCAGGAGCGTGACGACGCGGTCCGCCGGCAGTGCCTGGAACTCGTGGGCGCCGGAGGGCGGCGGGGTGCCGGCCGCTCCCGGCCACTCCGCGAAGAGCGTCGCGTCCTCGATGGTGGCGGCGTCGAGTTCATGCCCCTGGGAGGCGCCGACCGAGCTCACATGGGTGCCCGGCGCCAGCCAGTCACGCCGGACGACAGGGCGGGTGGTGCCGGTGCAGCAGTACACGGTCGCCGCCTGCCGTACGGCGTCCTCGATGCCGTCGGCCGCACGGCCGGCGGGGTGCAGTGCGGCCGTCGCGCGGGCGGCCTCGGCGTCGCGGCCCGCCACGGTGACGGGTTCGTCGGGCCTCAGCGCGGCCAGCAGGCCGACCTGGGCGCGCGCCTGGACCCCGGTGCCGACGACCACGACGGGGCCGGGGCGGGCCAGGGCCAGGGCGCTGTGCGTGGCGGACGCGGCGGTGCGCCAGGCCGTGATGGGCTCGGCGTCCAGCACCGCCAGGGGCCGGCCGTCCTCGGCGTCGAAGAGGGCGACGATGCCGCGGTGGGTGCTGCGCCCGAGGTGCCCGGGATCCGCGAAGACCGTCACCAGTTTCGCGGCGAGGCCCTGTCCGGGGACGTACCCGGGCATGGCGCCCAGCAGTCCGTGCGGGGTGAAGGCCGCCGTGCGCGGCGGCGCGGACGCCCGGTCCTGCGCCACGGCGACGAGCGCGTCCGCCACGGCGGCCATCAGGCGGTGCGGGTCGAGGGCCGCGAGCGTCGCGGCCCCGTCGAGAACCAGAACGTCCGTCATACGGCGGCCTCCGCGCCCGTCCGGGCGAGCAGCCCGCCCAGGGTGTCGACCGCCGCGGCGAGTGCCTCACGCACCGCACGCAGGTGCTCCTCGTCGATCTCGGCGGCGGGTCCGACGACGGTGAGCGCGCAGACGGGCGCTCCGGGGGCCGGTACGACGGCTCGGCTGACGGACGCGACGAACTGGTCGTTGCGCCCGTGCTCGACGGCGAACCCGTCGACCTCGGCCCGCGCGAGGTCGGCGAGCAGACCGGAGTCGCCGTCGACAGGATGCCCTTGCGCCCGGGCGGCGTCCACGTAGGGCTCGCGCGCCTCGGGTGCGAGCGCGGCGACCAGGGCGAGCGGGCCGGCGAAGCGGTGGGCGGGCAGCCGGTCGCCGAGCAGGGTGCTGATCATCGCCAGGCGCTCCGGCCGGACCACGTCCACCACCCGCGAGCCGTCGCCCTCCAGCACCTGGAGGTTGGCCATCAGGCCGGTGTGCGCGGCGAGCTGTTCCAGGACCGGACGGGCCAGCGAGGTCAGCGAGTTGTGGGCGGCCCGGGCCGACAGGAGCAGCACGGCCGTGCCGGGCAGATAGCGGTCGTCGGCGCGCAGCACCCAGCCGCGGCGGACCAGGTCCACCAGGATCCGGTAGGCGGTGGCCCGGTGCAGCCCGACCTCGTCGGCGAGGTCGGTGAGCCGGGGCGGTCCGGGCGCCCGGCCGACCGCCTCGATCAGGTCCAGCGCTTTGTCCACGGCCGTACGTGGCGCCTGTGCCATCGAATCCCTTCCGAACGCTGTGGGCGGAGCCTCGCGGCGGGGCGTGTCGCTCGCCGGGATCCGGAGGTAGGGTACCGCTTGTTTCATCCATCGAGAAGCTTGTTACCTACAGCGCAACAGATCAGGGAGTGGTGAGCTTGACGAGCGACAGGGCCGGGGCGGCGACGCCGTACGCACCGCCGGAGACGGGAGCGGTCGTCGTCTACCGCGGAGCCACCCTGTTCGACGGCACCGGCAGCCCGCCCCGCCCGAGGACGTCGATCGTGGTCGACGGCAGCGTGATCCGGGCCGTCGTGGACGACACCGACGCCGCCGCCTCTGTGGAGGGTGCCGAAGTCGTCGATCTCGCGGGCCGGTTCGTCACCCCCGGGCTCGTCGACTCGCACCAGCACCTCGCCACGCCGCCCGACCGTCCGGCCGCCGAAGCGGTCCTGCGCCGTCTCGTGCACAGCGGGGTCACCGCCGTACGGGACATGGCCGACGACCTGCGTCAGATCGGCGACCTCGCACGGGCCGCCCGGGTCGGCGAGATCCCCGCTCCCGACCTCCACTACGCGGCGCTCATGGCCGGCCCCGGCTTCTTCGAGGACCCCCGCACCCACCAGGTCACCCAGGGCGCGGTGCCCGGCGAGGTCCCCTGGATGCAGGCCGTCACCACGGCGAGCGACCTGTCCCTGGCGGTGGCCCTGGCCCGCGGCACCTCCGCGGCCGCCATCAAGGTGTACGCCGACCTGGAGGCGCCCCTCGTCGCCGCGATCACCGCGGAGGCACACCGTCAGGGCGTTCCGGTCTGGGCACACGCCGCGGTGTTCCCCGCCACCCCCGGGGAGGTCGTCGCGGCCGGTGTGGACAGCGTCTCGCATGTGACGCTGCTCGCCCACGAGGCGGCGACGGCCCCCTTGACGTCGTACAAGGACAAACCTCCCGTCGATCACGCGAGCCTGGTCACCGGCGAGGACGAGCGGCTCGAGAAGCTCTTCGCCCGGATGCGGGAGCAGGGCGTCGTCCTGGACGCGACCGCCGGGCTGTACGCCTCCCGTGAGTTCGCGAGCGACGACCCGGAGGCGGCCGAACGGGCGTCCCGCAACACCGACTTGGCGATCGCCCTGACGGCACAGGCCCACCGCGCGGGCGTGGACCTGGCCACCGGCACGGACTACGAGACGCCGCCGGAGGAGCCGTTCCCCGCCCTGTACGAGGAACTCGCCTTCCTGGTACGCCGGTGCGGCATCCCGGCGGCCGACGTGCTGCGCTCGGCGACCCTCGTGGGCGCCCGCAGTGCCGGCGTCGGCCATCTCACCGGCAGTGTGGAGCCGGGCAAGCTGGCCGACCTCGCGGTCTTCGCGCGCGACCCGCTGGCCGACATCGACCACCTGCGCACCATCACCCTGACCGTCAAGCGGGGGCGCCGCTTCCCGCGTACCGCCTACACCGACGACCGCACCCGGGAGAACCGTTGACCGCCACGCCTCTGATCGTCAACGCGCTCGGACAGCTCGACAACCCCAACGCCCCACGCTCCCTGGCCGCCGCGGGCGACCTCAACGCGAGCGGCGAGCAACTCACCGTCGACTCCCGGACGTTGACCGAGGCGCGCGCCTCCGGTCTGACCGCGGTCAACATCACCCTGGGCTATGTGATGGGCGATCTCCCGCCCTACGAGCACACGTTGCACGAGATCGACGTATGGGACCGGGTCGTGGCCGAGCACCCCGACGACCTCCTGAAGGTCACCACGGTCGCCGACATCCACACCGCGCACCGCGACGGGCGGATCGGTGTCATCTACGGCTTCCAGAACGCGGAGGCGGTCGGGGACGACCCCGGCCGGGTCGCCGTCTTCGCCCAACGCGGCGTACGGGTGGTCCAGTTGACGTACAACCAGGCGAATCAGCTCGGCGGCGGCTCGATGGCACCCGCCACCACCCCGCTGACGGCCCTGGGGCACGAGGTGGTCGACGCCCTCAACGACCACCAGCTGATGGTCGACCTCTCGCACAGCGGCGAGCGGACCTGCCTCGACGCCGCCGCGTACTCGCGCGTCCCGGTGTCGATCAACCACACCGGCTGCCGGGCGCTGACCGATCTGCCACGCAACAAGACGGACGAAGAACTGCGGCTGGTCGCCTCCCGGGGCGGGTTCGTCGGCATCTACTTCATGCCGTTCCTCGACGCCGACGGCCACGCGAGCGCCGCCGACGTCGTCGAGCACCTCGTGCACGCCGTCGACGTCTGCGGCGAGGACCACGTCGGCATCGGCACCGACGGCCCGGTCACCGCCATCGACGACCTCGACGCGTACCGGCACCGTCTCGCGGAGCATGTGGCGCGCCGCCAGGAAGCGGGCGTGTCCGCGGCCGGGGAACGGGCGGACACCTTCCCCTTCGTCGTCGACCTGCGCGGCGTCGAGCAGTTCCGCGAGCTGATGCGCCTGCTGGAACAGCGCGGCTTCTCCTCCGACCGGATCGAGAAGATCATGGGCCGCAACTTCGTGGACTACGCGGAACGGGTGTGGCGGGCCTGAGCGGAGCCGTACCGCTTCCATGGTCGACGTTGGCCAGCAGATGGGCGAGCCCGGTGCGCGATCGGACGCCGAGCTGCGCGAACACGTTGCGCAGGTGGTACTCGACGGTCCTGATGCTGATCGAGAGTTCGGCGGCGATCTCCTTGTTGGTCGCACCGCTCGCCACATCCCGTGCGATCCGCACCTGTTGGGGTGTGAGCGAGGACAGCAGCCCCGACTCCCCGGCCCCGGACACCTCACCCGCCGCCCGCAGTTCGGCGCCGGCGCGCTTGCCCCACATCGCGGCACCGCAGCGCTCGAACCCCAGGAGCGCGTCGCGCAGTTGCGCACGCGCCTCGATGGGACGCCGTCGACGCCGTAACCACATCCCGAAGGCCAGATGGGTGCGGGCGTGCTCGAAGGGACCCGGCGCCCGCTCATGACGGGCGAGCGCGGCACGGTACAGCTCCTCGCTCCGCTCGGGCGGTGCGACGAGCGCACGGCACCGCTCCAGTTGAGCCGGAGCCTGCGGGTCGGCACCGAGTTCCGCCCATACGGCGAACAGGTCGATCATCTCCGTCGCGTCGACGGCACGATCGGACAGGACACAGGCCTCGACGAAGCAGGGCACGGCGAGGAACCAGAGCCCGAAGTGCCCCTGCCTGGCTCCGGGTTGCACCAGCGGAGCCAGCCGGGCGGCGGCCCGCTCCACCTTGCCCGACCCCAGTTCCGCCCGCGCCTGCGCCCACTCCGCGAGAAACGCGGCCTGGGCCAGCCCGTGCGACTGCGCGACGGCCATGACCTCCTCGGCCTGTTTCCGTACGGCGACCAGGTCGCCCGCGATCGACACGACGAGTGCGTGTACGGCCGACAGGTCGGCGACCACATTGCGCTGCCCCAGCTGCCGGGCGAGCAGCAGCCCTTCCTCGGCGTGGGCGCGGGCCTGATGGTGGCGGCCCTCCCTCAGCTCGGCGTAGGCGAGGTGCGCGAGGATGTCCGGCACGGCGGCCTGCACGCGCGCGGAACGCGCGGAGGCGAGGGCGAGGCTCAAGTACCGCCGTGCGGTGGGGAGTCGGCCGAGCAGCAGCGCCACGCTGCCGGCGTCGCGGAATTCGTGCGCCTGCGCGCGAGACGTGAGCCGGTGCAGCCGGGGGCCGAGCAGGGCCGCGGCGCGCCGGAAGTCCGCCTCCACCACCGCGCCCATCCCGATGCAGCGGGCCCGCCAGTCGGCGTCGGGGCACCCCTCCGCACAGAGCGCCCGCCCTGATTCGGCTCCGCAGACCGAGCACGGCCCCGGCATCAGGATCCGGCGGTAACTCTCCCGATCACCGGCCGCCCACGCTGCCGAGGCC
>JABFXD010000498.1 GCA_013361925.1 Streptomyces sp.
CAGCTGGAGGCGCGGATCCCGGTCGGCCGGGTCGGTGAGCCGGAGGACATCGCGCGGGCCGCCGCCTTCCTCTGCTCCGACGAGGCGGCCTTCGTCAACGGCGCGAACCTCATGGTCGACGGCGGCGACAGCGCGATGGCGGGCTGACGTGGACGTGCGCTTCGACCACGTGGGCGTCAACGTACGGGATCTCGACGCCCAAACCGCCTGGTACAAGGGTGCGTTGGGGCTGAAGACCGTCTTCGAGTTCCACCTCGAAGGCCCCGGCCTCAGCGGCGTCGTCCTGGAGCATCCGCACGGCTGGCGCCTCGAACTGCTGGCCCGCGCGGACTCCCGACCGGGCCTCAAGGCCCCCGACCCGATCACCGCCGTCCTCACCGAGGGATACGGCCACTTCGCGGTCACCACCCCTGAACTCGACCCCGTCCACGCGGCCCTGGTGGCCCATGGAGCGGGCGAGGCCGTCGCACCGGGACCGTCCCCCGAGCCCGGAGTGCGCATGGCCTGGGTCACCGACCCCGAGGGAAATCTCATCGAACTCATAGAGCGACGGAGTACGGAATGACAAGCGTGCTGAAAAGACTCGACAGGGGAACCCTCATAGCCTGCTGTCTGGCCGTGGCCGCCGCACAGCTGTGTATTACCGTGCCCTCGCCGATCAACGGCGAAATACAGGCCGCATTCGGCGCCTCCGGTTCTCAGGTGGCGTGGGTGACGTCCGCCTTCATTCTGCCCACCGCGATTCTTGAACTGAATTTCGGTGTGGTGGGAGACCTTTTCGGCCGTAAAAGGCTTCTGGTGCTCGGTGGATTCGTCCTCGCGCTCGGTGAGCTGCTGAACGCGACCTCCCAGAACATCGAGATGCTGTGGATCGGCCAGGCCCTGGCCGGTATCGGTGCCGCCGCGCTCTTCCCCAGCTCCCTCGCGGTGATCGCGGCCGCCACCCCGGACGAGAAGGACCGGGCGAAGGCCGTCTCCATCTGGGCGCTGAGCATTTCCCTCGCCTCGGCCGTCGGCCCGCTGTCCTCCGGTGTGCTCGCCACCGTCGCCGACTTCCGCTGGGCGTTCGTACCACCGGTCGTCCTCGGACTGATCGTCGGCGTCTCCAGCTGGTTCCTGGTCACCGACTCCAAGGCCCCCGAGGGCCGCGCCCTGGACTGGCCCGGGCAGATCAGCGTCGCCGTCGGTCTGACCGCCCTGCTCTGGGGCATCATCGAGGGCGGCGAGCGCGGCTGGAGCAGCCCGGCGATCGTCGGCACCCTGTCCCTCGCCGCCGTGGCCCTGGCCGCCTTCGTCGTCGTGGAGAAGCGCGCCGACTCACCCATGTTCAACTTCGACCTGCTGAAGATCCCGTCCTTCGCGGCGGCGGCCGTGGTGGCGCTGGCCGGCATGTTCGGCTTCATCGGCACCGCCTACTGCGTGTCCATCCGGCTCGGCGCCGTCATGCACCTCAGCGCGCTCAAGGCCGGCATGCCGTTCGTGATCCTTCAGCTCATCCCGCTGCTCCTCGCGCCCGTGCTGAGCAAGATGCTCACCCGGGTGGAGCCGCGCCTGCTGCTGGTCGGCGGACTGCTGCCGATGGCCGCCGGTCAGTTCTGGATCGCCGCCCTGCCCATCACCACCACCTCCCTGGCCGCCTTCATCGGCCCGGTGCTGCTGCTCGGCATCGGCTTCATCTGCGTGGTGTCCTCGCTGACCTCGGCCGCCGTCAACGCCGTACCGCTCCACATGACCGGCATGGCCTCCGGCGCGACCAGCCTGGTCCGCGAGTTCGGCCAGGGCCTCGGCCCCGCCGTGATCAGCACGGTCGCGATGAGCCTCGCGTCCTCGGCGCTGGTGGGCAAGCTGTCCGGAGCGGACGCCGGCATGGAGGCGGCGGCAGGACCGCTGGCCGTCGTCAACGCCGGCAGCGACAGCGCCCGCGCCGCCGCCCAGGACGCCCTCGCCCACGGCATGGCCGTCGGCGTGGTCATCTGCGGCTGCGCCTCCCTGCTCGGCGCGGTGGTCACCCTGCTGCTGGTCCGCAAGAACACCGCCCGCTCGACGGTCGACGCGGCGGTGCAGCCCGCGGCCGTCTGACCGACAGACAGCGAGACGGGCCGGGGCGACAAGCCCCGGCCCGTTCTTGTGTCACGCGCCCGGTGCGTCCAGCGCGTTCGTGATCGCCTTCACCCCGCCGTGCGCCGCGTACCCGCCGTCGACCGTGATCTCCGCGCCGTTCACGTACGACGACTCGTCCGACAGCAGATAGACCACCAGCGGCGCCACCTCGTCGACCGTGCCGGGGCGGCCCTGCGGGGTCATCGCCAGATGGGCCTCGACGAACACCGGGTTCGCGGTGGCCATCAGGGGCGTCTCGATGTAGCCGGGGTGGATGACGTTGGTACGGATGCCGCGGGGCGCCAGCTCCAGCGCCGCCACCTTGGACAGTCCGCGCAGGGCCCACTTGCTGGCCGTGTAGGCGACCGCGTGGTGCGCGGTGAGCCCGGCCACCGAGCCGACGTTGACGATGGCGGAGCCCGGCGGCATCAGCGGGGTCAGGGCCTGGATGCCGAGAAGGGCGCCCGTGGTGTTGACCGCGAACGCCCTCTCCCAGTCGGCGAGGTCGACCTCGCCGAGGCGGGCCCGCATCGGGATGCCCGCGTTGTTCACCAGCCCGTGCACGACGTCGAGGCCGCCCCTGAGGGCGGCCCAGTCGTCCGGTGAGGACACGTCCAGATGGTGGTAGCGGACGTCGAGGCCGTCGGCGCGCAGGGCCGCGGCGAGCTTCTCGCCAGGCTCGTCCAGGACGTCGGTCGCGACGACCGCGGCGCCCGCCCGGGCGGCCGCCGTCACCTCCGCGGCTCCCTGGCCCTGTGCGGCTCCGGTGACGACGACGGTACGGCCCTGAAGACGCGTACGGCTCACGGCTCCTCCTGCGATGGTTCGGGATGTCTCCCGTCCACGCTAGGAAGCGACGGTCAGCTCCGGAAACGCGTGTTCACCATGGCTGTCATCCGCGGCGGCGATCTCCTCGCCGAGCGAGGCACCGATCCGCCGGACGGTCTCCCGCAGCCAGCGATGCGCCGGGTCGGAGTGCCGGTTGTGGTGCCAGTACATGGCCTCCACCAGCGGTACGTCCGGGAACGGCGTCGGTACGACGGCACAGCGCGCGAAGGACTCGTAGCGCCGGGCCAGCCGCTCGGGCACGAGGGTGACCAGATCGGTGCCGCCGACCAGGAACGGCAGCACATTGAAGCCGGGTGTGCTGACCTGCACCTTCGGTGTGATGCCGAGGGTCTCCAGCTGGCGGTCGGCGGGCGTGAGCTTGCCGATGGCGCACGCCGCGTGCGGCATCTCCGCCAGGTCGCGCAGGGTGAGCCGGCCGTCCACCAGCCGGGGGTTGTCGGGGTCGACCAGACACACGAACCGGTCGTGCATCACGGTCTCGCTGACCCCCGGCAACTGGTAGCCGAGCGGCACGATCATCAGGTCGTGGCAGCGCAGATGCGTCTCGGTCTCCAGCTGCCCGACGACGATCGGATGGAAGTCGATACGGACCCCCGGTGCTTCCTCGGCGATGACCCGCAGCAGGGGCTCCACGAGCACCGTCATCACGTAGTCGGACATCACCACGGAGAACCGCTGCCGGCTGCGGGTCGGGTCGAAGTGCCGGGTCAGCGACAGGGCCTCCTCCGCCTTGTGCAGGGAGGACTGCACGACGGGCAGCAGCCGCTCGGCCAGCGGGGTCAGCTCGTACTCACGGCCCACCCGCACCAGCAGCTCGTCGTTGAAGTGCCGGCGCAGCCGGGCCAGCGAGCCGCTCATCGCGGACTGGCTGGTGGACAGGCGCACACCGGCGTGCGTGACGTTCTTCTCCTCCAGGAGTGCTTCCAGTGCCACCAGAAGATTGAGATCGATCGCTCCGAGTCCCACGGATGCCCCTTCCGGCCGCGTCTTTGAAGCCTGGTTCCGGAGCGTAGACAACGCTCCGCCCCCGAGGAAGAGCTCGGGGGCGAACTCACAGGGATGCGATAAGAACCATGTGAGCGGTGAATACGTGCTGGTCAGCGGTTGGCTAGGGGCGCGGCGTCCGGCCGCGCTTGCGGGCCCGGGGCAGATACGCGTCCGAGCGCCCTGGCACGATCCGGTTGCTGAGCGTGCCCAGCCGCTCCACGGTCAGCGTCACCTCGTCGCCCGGCTTCAGGGGTGGCGGCGTACGTTCGCCGAGGCGCCCCCAGAACTCCGCGAGCGCGCCCCAGCCACAGGTGCCGGACCCGAGGACGTCCCCCGGGCGGACCCAGGCGTCCCGGGAGGCGTAGGCGACCATCTCCTCGAAGGTCCAGGACATGTGGGCGAGGCTGTCCCGGCCGATGAGCTCCCCGTTGAGGGTGACCGTCATCTCCAGGTCGAGGAACCCGTCGGCGTCCCGCCGGTCCGCCACCTCGTCGGCGGTGACCAGATACGGGCCGAGGGTGTTGGCGAAGTCCTTGCCCTTGGAGAAGCCGAGCCCCAGCTGCTTCTCCGGCTTCTGGAGGTCCCGCGCCGACCAGTCGTTGAAGACCAGGTAGCCCACGATGTGCTCCCGCGCTCGCTCCGGCGCGAGATCACGCCCGGCGCGGCCGATCACCGCGCCGACCTCCAGCTCGAAGTCGAGCACCGAGCACCCGGCGGGGATCGGGACGTCGTCGTGCGGGCCGTACCCCGCGTGGGGGTTGGTGAAGTAGAACGCGGGTGCCCGGTACCACTCCTCGGGCACGTGCTCCAGCCCGTCCAGCGACTTCGACACGCCCTCGATGTGCGCCTCGAAGCCGACGAAGTCCCGGACGGACGGCGGCCTGAGGGGAGGCAGGAGCCGCACCTGATCGACCGTCAACTCGCTGGACCGGCGCAGAGCTTCAGCGCCCACACTGTGCAGTGCCTCGCCCTCGATCAGCTCCAGCACGCTCACCGGCAGCGGATGGACCACCCCGTCCCGCACCACACCGGCGTGCTCCACGCCCTCGTACTCGTATGTCGCGAAACGCATCGCTCACTGCTCCCAGTGGTTGGTGTTGGTGACGGTCCCGGCGCTCAGGTAGCCGGCGAAGAGGTCCTTCGGGTCGCGTGCGGCCCGGATCTCCTGGAGCCGCCGCCACTGGGCGTCGCCCATGAACCTCAACTGCCGCACGGTGAAGTCGGAGTCGCCGAGATACTGGCCGGCGGTCACCGGCCGCATGGCCGCCATCGCCTCGTCGAGCCAGGCGCGCAGCTCCGTGTCGTGCTCGGGCTCGTCGTGGACGACGTAGGTGGCGCAGTAGATCTCCGACTGCAAGGAGAAGGCCATGTCCGGGAGTGGGCGGAGCGGTGCCATGGAGAACCAGATGGTGAAGGTCTGCCGGGTGGGGTGCTCGGTGAACGCCTTGCGGATCGCCGGGACGACGTCCTCCGCCGGGCCGGTCAGCCAGGCGTTGTCGACGAGATAGCGGTGGCCCTCGGGGTTGGCGGTGCGCTGGCCGTCCAACTGCTCGGCGAG